>JAGOLH010000038.1:27845-29648 GCA_017994175.1 Bacteroidales bacterium
AAACAATCAACCCAACGGTTCAACACCGTAACCATGGTAAACTATCAGCATATGAAAAAACTCACCCTATGGGCATGCATTCTTTTGCCCGCAATCAGCATTCAAGCACAGATTATTCCTGTGTACAACGAGCATTTCACTTCGTACGACAACGTATGGAAGCAATGCAACAATGAATCAGGGACAATGAGCATTACCGATAGTAAATATAAAATCAGTAGCCGGCAGGAGAGCGGGCAGTGGTTGTACACCGTAGAAGAGAAAAAAATTGATGCGGGCCATGACTTTACGATTGAATCAGCCATCATTCACACATCGGGCAACAATAACGAATTCTATGGGATTAGCTATGGACATATGGACTATGGAAATACGTTCAATTTCTGTATTTCGGCAATCGGCAAATTCACCATATTTATAAACGAACAAGGAAAAACTACGACGCTATTTTCAGGCACAGCTTCTTCAATCAACACAGCCGACAGCGCCGTTAATGTGCTGAAGATTACCAAAACCAATGGCAACTGTTTGTATTATGTGAACGACAGCTTGCTTGCCACCTTCAAATTCTCCGGATTTTTAGGACAAAACCTTGGGTTTGCTGTTGCAGGCACACAGTCGGTAGAGGTTGATTACCTGAGTATTGCAGTGGAATTAACGAACGCGGTTACAGGCATCGCCATACCCGACGGTATGGTTAACATACTCAACGAAGAATTCGATGCCACCCCGAATGGCTGGAGTAAAAAATGCAGCTCAGGGTCGTTCAACACCGGTCAGGGCAGAGCGATAGTAAAATGCAGCGGTATCGGACGTTGCTGCAGTGTTTACACCGAAACATCAATACACCAGCAGGGTGATTTCATCGTGGAAGCCTTAGTGACTAAAACCGATGGGGCAAGCTATACTTCCTTCGGACTAATGTCGGGTTCCGAAAACATGGAAATTAGTTATGAGTGGTTCCTGCAATCGACCGGAGCCTTCGGTTTTTATGTGGATTATTCAGGTGACACATACGATACTCCTGAGGTAAATACGTATAATGCACCCAATATGCTGTCAATATATAAAACCGGCAATCTGGTAAAATTCTACATTAACGGTAAGGAAGTTTTTACCACCGACTACATTGCATCGATGTTCGATGAGATAGGTTTTGTGGTGTGCGACCCCGGAACCATTGCGGTTGAAAATATACAGATATAGGAAACCAAACCATGATTCTCAGGCACAGAAAAAAAAATGCCAAAGAATGGATTATGTTTATATGTTCACCATTTATTCCACCTATCCACCAATACGAAATATAACCGCCACAAACAATGATTACAACCAGTAAAATACACCATCGCGGAGAAGACCGGTTAAAGCTTGATTTTGCTTACGACACAAGCATTTCCGATAAAATCAGGCAAATTCCGGGGGCAGCATGGAGCCGGACACACAAAGCGTGGCTGATACCCGATGATGCAGAGTCGCGCAACCAATTTGCGTCACTCTTTCCCGAAATCACCTTGCCCCTTGTAAAAAACCAGCCTGAAATTGAAGACGGAAGCAAAACGAATGAAAAAGATTTGGCTTTTTATTCAAATGATCTTTCGATGCGAACCCAAGTTCGTATTTTAATCAATTATAAGTATATACGGGTAAAATGTCCCAAAAATGAAAACGACATTCAGTTTTTCAGGAGTATAAAGTATTGCTACTGGAAGCCAGATGGTTTTTATTGGGAAATGCCAAACAGTGAAGACAATTATGAAATGGTTTTGACACATTTTAACAACCGAACATATAGTTTTGAAG
>JAGOLH010000109.1 GCA_017994175.1 Bacteroidales bacterium
TTCATTAATCCAAAGAACTTGTTTTTCCCAAATCTTTATCAACCCTTTTTCCTTAACCCTTAACTTTGGGACGGCAAAGATAATATTCATTTTTACTTCTTTACAACTTTTTTTATATCTTTTTTTTATCTTTTTAAACTTTTATCCCATTTCATTGATTTACTGATATTTAGCAAACATTAAAGAGACACAATTTTTGTAATAACCATTAAATAATTCACAATTTTGTTTATTTTTACACAAAAAAGCGTGGGTAAAAAAGCGGAAAAAGCGAAGTTTTTTTTAAAGAGAAAATGGGTATTCTTTTTTCTCTCTGTTCTTATTCTGATTGTTTATGCAAAGTCGTTTCAGAATGGCTACAACATCGACGACAACTATGTGATTGAAAATCACCAACTGGCACAACAAGGAATTAAAGCTATTCCGGAAATATTTACCAGCCGCTACCACACACAGGATAATTTGTATTTTGGGTACAGGCCGTTGACCGTTGCCATATATGCAATAGAGTGGGATTTCTTTGTGAATTTTGTGGGCGTTGGAGCTGATAACTTTCCTCATGTTGGTCACATTATCAATGTGATATACTATATTATAACATGCTGCCTTCTATATTATACAATCGCTCTATTGTTTAACAAAACACCATATGGCAACCTGCTGGCATTAATATCCGCAATAATTTTCGTGGTGCACCCGGTTCATACAGAGGTTGTACTCAGCTTAAAAAACCGCGAAGAACTGATATGTACTATTTTATCACTTATTGCTACGATACAGGCAATAAGATATTACGACTCTAAAAAGATATGGCGTGCATTATTAACAATATTGTGCCTGACTTTTGCATTTCTTGCCAAAGAATCGGCGGTTATATTTCTGCTCATTATTCCCATTACGGTAATATTTTTTCGCTCCGAACTGCACCTGAATTATAAATTCGATTGGAAACAAAAGGAAACCTATTACAATGCGGGGTTTTGGACTTTGGCATTATTATATATATTTTCATTAAAGTGGTTTTCTTTAGGCGGGTTTAAAGCTGATAACATTTTATTTATTTTACCCGAAAAGCTGAATAAAATTTGCCTTTTTGGATTTATTCTGAGCTATCTTATATTCAATATAATTGCAAGCATCAGGAGTAAATTCTCTGCAATTTACAAACCAGACTTAAATTCGGCCTATTTCTATTTCTCAACAGCTTGCATTATTTTAGCTATTTCAATAAGTTCCAGCATTCTTGCAGCCCTCTTTTTATTTATCAGTTGCATATTTATTACCAGAAAAACCATCATTTTTCAAACGCGCCCAGATGAAGCCGGCATAGATAAAACCAGCAATATTAAAAGCCTTTTCAAGAACAAACTAGTGGTCGCTTCGCTAATAGTGATTTTAGTATCGGGAGCGGCGATACTATCCATTTATTATGCACAGAATGTTTCGTTACCTGAGAAAAATGCACCGGTTTTTAAATGGCAGAATCCGGTGTTCGATTTCACAAAATCCAGCTCCGAAAAACTATCGATTGCCTTGTATTCATTTGGGTATTATTCCAAGCTTCTGCTCATACCATTCCCTCTTCGTTTTTATTACGGATATAGAATGATACCTGATTCCAATTTATCGCATCCGGTTGTAATATTGAGTGTTATTATGCTGCTCGCTTTGCTTGCCGTTGCATTAATTACATTTAACAAACGCTCCCCTTTAAGCTATGGAATACTCTTTTTTTTAATTACAATTATTCCCTTTTCGAACTTCGTTTTTCCGCTCACTGGGATCGTTGCTGAGCGACTGCTGTTTATACCATCAATTGGTTTCTGTGTCATTGTTTCGTACCTGATAATTCTACTTTTAAAATCGCACAAAACTGTCCCTGATACAAAAAAACAATTTACAAGACCTCTTCTTCTTTCGCTTGTAGTTGTCATACCATTTTCGGTGGTTTCGGTAAACAGGAACGACGACTGGAAAGACCGTCCCACATTGTATGCTCACGATATAATATATCTCAGCAACTCGGCTAAGGCAAATAATCTGTATGCAAATTACCTCATTGCGGAAGTGTATGCCCGAATACAGACGAATACCGATATATCGCCGGTTAAAGAAAATATTAATCTTGCCATCAATTATTATAAAAGAGCGGTTGAGATTGATTCTACCTATGCCAACCCATTGCACAATTTAGGATACATTTATCTGATTCTGAAAGAGGATTTTCCATTGGCAAAAACATATTTCAACAAATGTATCGCACTTGATACCACTATTGACGAAGCCATACTGAACCGCGGAATCGCAAACTATCACCTGCACCTTACGGATAGCTGTATTACAGACCTTGACCATTATATGAAAATCTCGGGTAAAATGCCAGACAAAGCATACTACTATCTTGCAAAAGCGTATATCGACAAAAATAATCACCCTATTGCTGCGGATTATTTTATCAAACTGCTCGAAACCAACAAAACCACCCGCAAAATTAATGATGAAATAAAAACCTATTTTTTCGAAAGAAAAGACTATACACATGCCATTTTGGCAGCACAGAATCAAATTCGCTTTGACCCAAACAGCGATCTGCCGTATGTTGATATCGGAAATTATTACCTGCTTTCAGGCGATACAGTGCAAGCCATAGTAAACTGGGAAACTGCGTTTGAAAATTTCAATGGCAATTATAACATTGGTATGACGTTGTCAGGGTATTTTGCAGGTATCGGCAACACCGCAAAAGCACAATACTATTATCAGAAGGCCATTGCTTTCAGGCAAAAACACAAGTAGTCCTTACCAAAAAAAACGGTGAAATTAATTCGTGGAATTATTTACAAAACTGCTGCAAGAGGTTTTTTGCGTCAGCATCACCTTTTTCGGCCGCAATCTGCAAATCAATGCATGCTTTGGCTGTGTCTCCTGTTTGAATAAACAAGAGTCCCCTTCCCAGCAGAAGCGAGGTGTTTTCGGGAACTTCCTGTAGACCTCTATCATAATATTTTTTTGCTTCGGCGTATTGATTTTTCAAATGAAATATTACCGCAGTTTTTTCATAAAAGCGGGCTTCTGCGGGGTATATTTTCATTCCTGCATCGAGGTAAAGAAGGGCTTTTTCAGTCTGCTCTGAACTAATCAGCTTTTCTGTAGCCATCAGCACAAAATCTGTAAGTCTTTCCCTTGGAACAGAGAGGGTGTCGTTCCATGCAAAGAGCAGGCTGTCAAGCAATATCAGTTCTTCAACCTTGCGCTTGTTGTTCTTAGCCTCCTGATAATCGGGGAATATGCGTATAGCTTCTGCATAATCTATCAACGCCCCCCTGTAGTCGCAAAATTGTTGCCTTACGGCTCCCCTGTTATTATACGATGCAAAGTTAGTCGAATCCATCGCAATGGCTTTATCGAAATCGGACAAGGCTCCCCTGAGATTGCCTAACGAATATCGCACACGCCCTCGGTTGTTGTAATACATAAAATCCTGCTTCATCAAGATGGCTTCGTTCAAATAGTTTTCGGCAGTAGACGCGTTCTGCCCCTCGCTGAAGTATGCAAGCGCAAGGCTATACATGGCATAATGGTTTTCCGGATTCACGACCAGTGCCTTTTGCCAAAGGGTAAAAGAATTCTCCCAGGCAGCTTTATCGCGGTATGTTGTAAATCCAACAAACAGCAATATTAATCCGCCAGCGCCCGCAATAATTGCAGGTCTCTTTTGCCTTTCAGCCAGCCGGTCGGCAAGCAAACCTATCAAAAGAAAAAGTCCGATATATGCCAGATATGTGTACCGGTCTGCCACCAGCACACGTCCTTCGATGGGAATAATATGCAGCACCAGCCCAATGTTTATCAGGAAAAACGCTACGCCAAAGAGCACTACCCTATTTTTGCGAAAGTATCTGAACAGAACAAATGCACTTAGTGCAACAATTATTAGTACTGCAATAAAATCAGTGAATAGGTAATCGGGCATCGCCCCGTTAATCCCCCTTTCAGGATATGGAATCATGGGATCCTGAGCCTGAAGCAGAAAAAATCTCTTAAGGTAATACACCATGCTACCGCTTAGGAATAAGATTCTTTCCCAAATGCTATAAAAATGCTCACTTCCGGAGTTATAGTTCCACAATCCTGTAAATTGTGATAGAATAGAATCAAATTTAATAACAACAACAAAGATTATAGAAATAAAAAAAACAGGTGCTATCCACTTCCTGTGCTTATTTACACCATTCTCTTTCAATCTATTTGCAATTCTGTCAAAAAATTTATTAAAAATGACGTAGCTAATAAAAATCAAATAAATAATCCATAAAATTAAATTGTTATTGAAACCTTCGATAGCAAATATTGGAAACTCTTTAAAAAAATATTTAAATGGCGTTTCCAAAGCAAAAACAGTCAGTAGCAATAAAGCAACTGAGAAAATTTTCGACCTTTTTGATTTGGTCATCATTTTTAGAAGGGGTCTGTAAAATTTCAGAATCGACCCTAATAGAAGCAATGCAGAAACTGGCAGAAAATAATTGAAACAAATAAGCAATAGTATTAGTTTCTCTGCCAAAGTAAATACCGTAGTTTTACGTTGAAAAAGAAAATCAATGGCAATTAGTACTACTGGCAGTGCCACTGCCTGAATTTTTGCAAGACTTGCCAAATACACGCAAATAAAAACCAGAGCAAAGTAAATCCACCGTATTTTCCATTTCTCCTGAATCAGAAATCGAAAATACGCAATCATCGAAAGAAGGCTGAACATTACAAAGAGCAAATCTTTTCGGCCTGTAACCCATGCAACCGGCTCTACAAAAGCCGGATGAACGGCGAAAAATGCAGCTGTTATAAGCGGAGCAAACCTGTTTTTAGGAACAAGCATTCTGATAAAAATAAAAACTAAAACTGTGTTTATTAAATGCAAGATTAAATTATCGATATGATACATGCCTGAATTATCACCAAAAATCTGATATTCTGCCATATACGACCAAATTGCCAGTGCTTTGTAACGGTCATGCTGATAATGATAAAAAATATTCTCCTGACTAAATTCGGTAAACCTCGGGTTCACCCTGATGTTTTCATCATCATCCCAATTAACGAAACCGTATGATGAGACTCCATAATATACGAATATTGTAATAAATAATACACAAGACATTAATAACAGATTAATATTGCGTATTTTAAATTTTCCCTGGCTCATTTCAAGTTTTTAAGAATCTAAATGCAATTATACAAAATTTGTATTATGATTCAACAATCAATTAATTTGTTTGCAATCAATGAATTAAATTCTAATAAGCTGCAAATAAAAACTAAAAATAATTTGTATAAAAACGCAACTTTATGGCTTTATTACCGTCAATCATTTGATTTTTTGTTTTATATTGCACAAATTTCTAATTGATGAATAGATTCTTACTATTCGTGTTTTGTATTATTAAGGATAGAATCGTTGCTATGCAATGGCTCTATGCTTTTGTTGTTTGTCGTAAACCGGTGTTATCTTATAATGTTTTAATTCCGGAATTTCTATTTCATTCCGCAGTTGAGCATAAGTTTCATCATCTAAGCTTTTCTGAAAGTCATTTTTTTGCAGCAAAATATCAAAATCAATAAAAATAAACTACTATGAAATCAGTTTTCAACAGTTTATCTGGAACAACAGGAACAATAAGGAAAGTCACTCTGGTGGCTTTGGTACTTGCATTTTTCGGATTTACCGCCTTTTCGGCAAACGGGTCCTACTCCGAAATTATCAAAGCGGT
>JAGOLH010000110.1 GCA_017994175.1 Bacteroidales bacterium
AGAAAAATCAGGTTTTACGACAGGGAACTTAAGCGAGAATTTGAGTTCTTGACTAACTTATTCGAAATGCGGGCTGATTTAGTGGCAGCAATTTATAAGCTTCGTTGGCAGATAGAGCTTTTGTTTAAACAGTTAAAGCAGAATTTTCCATTAAAGTACTTCTTGGGCGACAACGAGAATGCTATCAAAATACAAATTTACTGTGTGTTAATTGCAAATCTGCTGATGACAGTAGTGCAAAAAATGCTAAAAAGGCCTTGGGCTTTTTCTAATCTGGTAAGTTTTTGTAAAATCCATCTGTTCAACTATATCCATTTGCTCAGGTTTTTAGAAAATCCCGATAAAGATTGGCGAAAAGAAGAGGTTAAATTGCACCAACTTTCACTGTTTTAGGGGGCTTACTTTTTAATTATGAGACTTTTGCAAAATAATTGAATTGACTTTCAATAACTTAGCAACAATTGAAATTTATTTCATATTTTTATCGGACATCAGTGATTTTTTTAATAAAATGTCGAAGATTTATTATCTTTGATAGATGATTTGTCTGTTAAATTCACTTATTAAACCGCGCATTGTTTTACATAAATGTTTCAGCCATATGAGAATAGCTTATCAAGGTTTTGTATTGCTTACAGCCATACTGATTCTCTCAGTAACCACTCCCCTTCATGCCCAGGGTTTTCATTTCGGCTTACAGGCAGGGGGAAATGCTTCCACCATTATCGAAAAAACGGAGATTGGAGGAGATATCGATAAAGACCTCAAGTTTGGGTTTCAGGCCGGTGTTATGTGCGAATACGAGATTATGAGCTTTCTTTCGGTGGGGGCGGCCGCCATTTTCTTTCAGAAAGGCGATAAAATCAGCGATGAATTTGCAACTTCTAAAGCCAGCATTGGAAGTATCGACATTCCAATTACCATTGCGTATATGGTACCTCTCGGAAACCTCCGAATCGGTGGCATTGTGGGGCCTTACACCAGCATTTCAGTTATCGGAAAACGGAGTATTGCCGTTACCGATGCCGGTAACGAACCCCAGTTTGAATGGAACTTCGAAGAAAACGGACATGATGCTTATGCCGACAATTCTACCGAATTCTACGGCGATGAATGGAACTCGTTCAAACGCTTCGACTCCGGAATTACCTGCGGATTGAAACTCTATTACAGCAAATATCAGCTCGGACTTACCTACTCCAGGGGGTTTATCGACATCAGACCCAATGAAACCATTACTGCTAAAAGCTCTGTTATAAACCTCTCGCTTGTGTATCTTATTAAATAACTTTTCCCTTAATCATGTCGTTTCTTAAACACAAAATATCCATGAAAAAATTTATATCCCTGATAGTAGTAGCTCTTGCTATGGTAAATTTTGCCAACGCCCAAAACTTCTACCTGAATTTCGAAGGAACTCCACAGTTTATCCCTGTCGACAGCCTTATTGTTACCAACCTAAATACTCAGGAAACCGCTAATCTCGCAGGAAGCGATGAACTCCATCTCGTTGCCCCTCAGCTGGCCCGAACGCTCAGCAACAACCAAAACAACAAACTCTTTATGTATCCGAACCCTGCACCCGGATATTGTTCTTTCGATATTCCCGTTGACAGAGATGCTTGGGTTACTATCGACATTTTCGACCTGACCGGGAAAAAGCTCCTCAGCGATACCCGATTCCTCGATAAGGCAATCTACAATATTATGCTCAAAGGATTATCATCGGGAGTGTACACTGTCGTGGCAAAGTCTGACAATTTCCTCTTCACCGGAAAAGTTATCGGCTCCGAAAACAATAACTATCAGCTTGCATTGGAATATACCGGAAAATCGGAATTATCCCCTGAATATCTGCAGCTCCGCGAATTGCAGGACATCACCGATATGGTGTATTCCTTCGGGGACATACTTCTGTTCAGGGCTTTTTCGGGACAGGATTACATCACCCTTAAAACCCTCATAATCAACCCGGAAGATGCTATTGCTCAGCAGGAAAACATTACACTTAGCTTCGCTTTCTTTGTCTGCACCGACCCTGACAACTACACCTATCCGGTGGTTACCATCGGTGATCAGGTGTGGATGGCAGAGAACCTCAAAACCGCATCCTACCGAAATCAAAACGAAATCCCCGAAGTTACCGACAGTCTGCAGTGGCTCTCGCTACTCACCGGAGCCTGTTGTTCCTACAGCAACAACCCTGAAAACGACTCATTGTTCGGCAAACTCTACAACTGGTATGCTGTGGACGATACGGCCGGAATATGCCCTCAGGGATGGCACGTACCCTCCGATTCAGAATGGATGGAGCTTGAAACTTATCTGGGTATGGATGATAACTTTATAGACACATTGGGTTGGCGTGGCCAAAACGAAGGATGCTATTTAAAAGACTCGCGCAGTAATATCTGGTTCAGCCTTACAGGTGATGATCTCAATGCATCAGGGTTTTCTGCAGTCCCTGCTGGAATGCGCAATTTTGTCTCTGCTTTTTATTATCGCGGCGAATATGCCACATGGTGGGCTGCTTCTGAAAGCAACGGGCAGGACGCATGGAGTAGAGCGGTAAGCTACGACAAATGCAGTATCTATCGCGAAGACGGGCGCAAAACCCTCGGATTGTCGGTGCGATGCATCAAAGACGAAGAGGTTGAACCGCAACCTGTTGCTCCCACAGTAGTTACAGCCGAAGTTTCAGGAATCAACAAAACTTCTGCCATTTCGGGCGGGGAAGTTACAAACGATGGCGGAGATCCGGTAACAGCCAGAGGTATTGTGTGGAGTAGTTCGCCGAACCCCAGCGTTGACATAAACTCGGGAATTACTTCCGAAGGAGATGGAACCGGAGTGTTTTCGAGCGACATGACCGGACTCAGTGCTGAAACATTATATTATGTCAGGGCATATGCAAGCAATAGCATTGGAACTGCCTACGGACAAGAACTCAGCTTCACTACTCTCGCTTTTGCTATTCCTGCGGTCACTACTAATCCTGCAACACAGGTAGGGTACACATCAGCAGTTTCGGGCGGAAATGTTAGCGACGAGGGAGATGGGTTAGTTAGCGTAAAAGGCATTGTGTGGAGCACAACCAACACTCCCTCCCTATCTTCAAACGAAGGATTAACAGTCGACGGCGAAGGCCCCGGTATGTTTATTAGTAATATAGATGAATTGTTGCCAGGAACGACTTATTACGTAAGGGCATATGCCACCAGCGAATACGGAACTGCCTACGGTGAAGAAATCGCTTTTTCGACTTTGGCCTACAGTCTGCCGGTACTTGCCACTGAACCTGTTACCGAAATTACTACCACTTCGGCAATATCGGGTGGTAACATTACCGAAAACGGCGGCGACGTAATTACTGCAAGAGGCGTAGTGTGGAATACCCTGGGTGAACCAGATATCGAAAACAATGAAGGTATCACAAACGATGGCGATGGTATGGGAGTGTTTATAAGCAACATGGAAGATCTCAGCCCCGGGCAAACATATTATGTTCGCGCTTATGCTACCAACAGTGCAGGAACTGCTTACGGAGAAGAACTCAGCTTTGTAACATTACCCCTGCTCTATACCACCGGGGACGGAGTATACGACATCGACGACAATTTCTATCCAACGGTCATTATAAATGGACGTGAATGGATGTCGCAGAACCTGAGGGTGTCGCAATATAACGGAATGGTACTTTCAGGTGACATCCTCAAGATTACCGATAATAGCGAATGGGGAAATTATATTGATCCCGAAGGTGCCTATTGCTGGTATAATAATGATTCAACTGCCTATGAAGAGACTTATGGCAAACTGTACAACTGGTATGCTGTGGCCACAGATGCCCTTTGCCCTGCAGGTTGGCAAGTGCCTACTGATACCGAATGGAAAGAACTCGAAATGTTTCTGGGGATGTTGACAGAACAAGCAGATGCCATTGGTTGGCGAGGCACGAATGAAGGAGGAAAGCTTAAACTTTATGAAATGGGATTATGGAATGACCCCAATGCCGGCGCCAATGGACAGAGTGGTTTTGATGCTGTTCCCGGAGGGTATCGCAGTTCAACCGGAAGTTTTGCAGGTATGGGTAACGACAATTTCCTTTGGGGTTCCGATCCGTCATCTTCCAGCACTGCATGGTCACGAAATTTGAATTTCAACTATAGCAGCGTTAAAAGAAATGATGAAAAAAAACTGAGCGGATTCAGTGTACGTTGCGTTAAAACTGAGGGAACCGTCGCTACTGTAACTACTTCAGACGTATCGGCGATTACTACCATAACTGCCTTTTCCGGTGGAGAAATAACCGACGATGGCGGACAACCAGTAACCAACAAAGGTATTGTATGGGGTACTTCACCCGATCCTACCCTTAGCAGTAATACAGGTAGCTTGAGCAACGGCAGTGGAACAGAAAACTATACATCTTATATCACAGGGCTGGACGCCGGTGCGACTTACTACGTTAAAGCTTATGCAACGAATGCCCTGGGCACAGCATACGGTGAAGAAGTCAGTTTTTCAACACTGAGCTACCTTGCTACTGACGGAGCCGGTGTTTATGATGCTGACGGAAACTTCTATAACACAATTGTTATCAACGAGCGAGAATGGATGGCTGAGAACCTGAGGACATCAACGTACAACGCTGAAGGCGATAAAAACAATATGCCTATTCAACACATATCCAATAATGGCGAATGGGCTAATACTTACGATGGTGCCTATTGTTGGTACAATAATGATTCAGCAACATATGACCTAACCTATGGAAAATTATATAACTGGCATGCAGTAAACAATTACGTTGGTTTATGCCCAGAAGGCTGGGCTATCCCTACCGATGTTGAATGGAAAGAACTGGAAATGTTTTTGGGGATGAGTCAGGGAGATGCAGACAATACAGGATGGAGGGGTACCGATGAAGGCGGTAAATTAAAAGAAGTTGGAACTGCACACTGGAACGAGCCAAATTCAGCAGCAACAAACCAGAGTAAATTCGCCTTACTACCCGGAGGTTTCCGAAATAACGAAGGTGGATATAGCGATATAGGCAACAGCCAGCAAAATGATACATACTCAGACTTGGGTCTTTCAGGGTATTTCTGGACAAGTGAAGAAAGTACAAGTTACGAAAATGCATGGGCACGAATGGTGCAGTTCGATTTACCTACCATCAACCGCAGCGAAATCAATAAACATTATGGAATGTCGGTACGCTGTATCAAGCAAATTACACCGCCATTTGTTGAAACAGCACTTGTTACCGACATCACTTCTTCAACAGCGGTTTGCGGCGGGAATGTTACTTCAGATGGAGGAAAACCGGTAACAGCCCGTGGCGTTATGTGGGAAGTTTTCAATATGCCAAAAGACGGAGAAAACATGACCAATGACGGTGAAGGTGTTGGTGAATATGTAAGCAACATTACCGGATTACAGCCGAACACAACGTATATTGTATATGCTTATGCCACCAATGAAATTGGAACAGGATATGGAGAATGGCAATTCTTCACAACTCAGATGACTGTGCAACAACGACTTGATTACGGAGAAACCCCAAAGCAAATATATGATGATGGAATACCAATTGATTCATTATATGGAAAATTCTATGCAGGAGGATATATTTTTTACTTTGATCCGGTTGTCGGGATTGGCATGGTCGCTTATGAAAGCGACTTTACTGAGGTAAACTGGGGATGCATGGGATACGAAACCGGTGCCAATGAAACTCTGTTTGGAACAGGTCG
>JAGOLH010000039.1 GCA_017994175.1 Bacteroidales bacterium
AATTCCGATGCGGTAAACACTGCCCCGACTGAGCCGCAGATTCAGAAGTGCTGTGAATTTCTGGCCTGGTGGTACGATTACAAAGGCTTTGATCCGCTGAGTTCAGCAAGTATTCTCAATCAGGCCGGAACCGAATGGATTACCTTGCCCCGGATTTGTGGGCACAAGGATGTTAACCCTGGAGGGACAACCTGTCCGGGGAACACGTTATATGCTCTGCTACCTGAAATCAGAACCCGGACAAATCAGGTTATTACCGACTGCACAACGCCAACCGATCAGGATCCCCCATCAACTGCAATCACAACCGATAGGTTATGGTACAACAGCAGCTTTCAGGCTGCGTTTTCCGATGCCGATAATCCGGGCGGAACCGGAGTGAAATACAGTTTTTATCAAATAATGGACTATAACGGAACCGAATGGCGTGCCAATGCATCGACGGGTTTCTTCAACGATAACTTTTCAACGGCCATTCACCCTGACTGGACAAATAATTCAGGCACCTGGGCAATCAACTCCGGTCACCTGAAACAATCGAATGAAACCAGCACAAATACAAACTTATATGCCAGCCTTAGCCAGCAATCAGGAAACATATATCTGTATCACTGGCAGCAGAAAATCTCGGGAAGTGGCAGCGACCGCCGTTCGGGTATGCACTTTTTTTGCAGTGACCCCACGGGTACCGGGCGAGGAAATTCCTATATGGTATATCTGCGGGCAGATGCCAATACAGTGCAGATTTACAAATATATCGACAACTCTTATTCGGCAGCCGGTGCATGGTATATTACCGAGGATTTTATAATTGATCCGGACATCTGGTATGATGTAAAAGTTATTCTCAATACCATTACCGGTGAGATTTCGGTTTATGTTAATGATACCCTTGCCGCTTCGGCAACCGATGCGTCCCCTTTGGCCTCGGGAACTGCCATTTCGTTACGCACAGGCGGTTGCCAAACCGAATACGACGATGTGAAAGTGTACACTTCGCGGGGTAATTCCGTTACGGTGGTTCCGGCCAATACCGCGAATGCCGACATCCGCTATCAAAGCCCGTCGCACTCCCAGGAAGCGGGTAGGATTCGCAGTTTGTTGGTTGACAATGCAGGGAACTGGTCGGAAAGTGTTTCGAAAAACGTATTTGTCGATTGGGATATGCCTGCAAGCGAACTCCCTGCACCCGAACCCTGGTATACTGATGATTTTCAGGTAAACATAAACGATCTTGATAACCTGAGCGGAGTAGAAAAAGGTTTTTATTCGGTGTCTGATTTTGATGGAACACGCTGGGGTTCGAATCCCGAAAGGGGGTTTGTTTCGAATAGCTTCGATCAGACCCTCGGCACCGAATGGACGCAGCAGACCGGTAGTTGGTCGATTCAGTCGGGTGCTTTGACTCAAACCGATGAAACATTGAGTAATACCAACTTATGGGCCTATATCCGCCACGATTTGTCGAACCGTTACCTGTATGAATTCGACATGAAAATAGATGGTTCCAATGCAAATAAACGGGTAGGATTTCACTTTTTCAGTGATAATCCAAGCTTGCCAAACCGAGGCAACGGCTATTTCGTCTGGTTCCGCCTGCAAAGTCAGGACCTTGAGTTTTATAAAGTAACCGACGATGTTTTTTCGCTTGAAAAATACTACGATATAAATATTGTAGCGGGTCAATGGTATCACATAAGCATTGTTTATGACCGTATTACCGGCGAAACCTATGTGTACATGAATTACTCCCTGGTTGGAGAATACAAAGACCCTGAACCGTATGCTTCGGGTAACTATATTTCGTTTAGGAGCGGTAATGCACAGCTTTCATTGCAGAACCTGAGGGTGTCGCGAAGTCGTTACTCTGATGTAACCATTAGTGTTGGCAGCTCTTCGGACGATATCCGCTACCAGAATACGGCTCCTGGATTATATGCAGCCAGCCTGTATTCGGTTGCAATGGATTCCGCCAAAAACATTTCGGAGCACGAACAGCAGTCCATGAAAATTGACTGGACAGCCCCGGCGGCAGTTGGAAATCTTTGCGATGGCTCTGCTGCCGATATTGACCTGACGCAAAACCTCACCCAGTTATCGGCGAATTGGTCTGCCTCAACCGATGTGAACTCAGGAATTACAGCTTATTATTATGCAATCGGGACCAGTCCGGGTGGTACGCAATTGGTGAACTGGACAGCGAATGGTACGAACACTTCATTTACAAAAACGGGTCTGAGCCTTGTGCCCGAAACCACATACTATATCAGCGTAAAGGCGTTAAATGGGGCAGGGCTGTATAGTGATGTTTCTGTTTCGGATGGCGTAAAGGCGATTGTTGTACCCGTTTGCCCCGATGATATTTCGGTTTGTGCCGATGCGGCACCATTTGCATTGAGTGGTGCAAGCCCTGCTGGAGGAAGCTATAGCGGAATAAATGTTTCAGGGGGTGTTTTCAATCCGGCCTCTGCAGGTGTCGGGGAATACTTAATATACTACTCACTCGGTTCTCAATCGTGCAGCTTTATTGTTTCAGTGAACCCGTTGCCTGTGATGGATTGCCCTGACAATATTTATATTACAATTAATGATGATGCCTTTACTCTGATGGAAGCATATCCCTCAGGGGGTCAGTTTTATTATAATGATGAACAGATTACAGTGTTTGACCCTGCGGCTTTCGGAGTCGGAAATTTTGAGATATTTTATAAATACATAACTCCCCAAAGCAACTGTCAGGGAGTTTGTTCATTTTTCATTTTTGTTTATTCCGATACTCAGGTAACATGTCCCGAAGATTTTGGTGTGTGTATTGGTGATAGTCCTTTCGACCTTGAAGGTGCTACTCCTCCCGGAGGTACATATTATCTTTATTCCGAAATAGTTTCAGTTTTCGATCCAAGTTATTGGGGTATTGATGAACATGTGGTTGAATATGTGTATAATGACGCTAGCTGTCAATTTACCATTACTGTGAACGGGCTTCCGGAGGTTATCTGTCCTCTCGACATTACATTATCGCAGGATGATGATCCTATAACGCTTACAGGCGGTATGCCTGAGGGTGGTTGGTATATAGTTGGATGGATTTCAGCAACAGAATTTGATCCTGCCTTGTATGAACCAGATTACTACGATGTTACATATAATTATTACGATCCAGAGACAGGTTGTTTTGACTTCTGTTTATTTGGAATTACCGTAACTCAGGGTGTATTTTCTAATACACAAAGCACGGGATGGTTTCATTTATCCCCGAATCCAAACAATGGGATCTTCTCAATATCATTGAATAAAACAGCACTTCCCATAAAGATAGTGATTTATAGCATTAACGGTAAAATAATGTACGAATCAAATGAAATTTGTGAATTTACTGGGAATACTATCAATTTTACCAGTAAGCTGTTACCGGGAATGTATTTTGTGAAAATTAGTAATTCGGAAGGTAGTTACACGACGAAAATGGTTGTAGAATAAGACTTATTTGGATATCTTGTAATAATGCCTGATGTATACGGTATAGTATTTTTGTCAAGAAATAATGCACATGAATAGCGTTATAAAATTTGTTTTTAAGAACAAAACCGTTGAGATTGATTTTGAAAAGAATCAGTGCTTTAACCCAAGCATCACTCTATTGGATTATCTCCGTTTAACCGGAAATTCAAAAGGAGTCAAAGAAGGCTGTGCTGAAGGTGATTGTGGCGCATGCACTGTGGTGATTGCTGAGACTGATAAAAACGGCAGATTGCATTACAAAGCCGTCGACTCATGTTTGATGTTTTTACCTATGATTCATGGTAAGCAATTAATTTGCGTAGAAGATCTTGTTTTAGCGGAGAATGGCAGGCAACAGCTTCACCCCGTGCAGCAATGTATGGTTGAAAGTGATGCAACACAATGTGGTTATTGCACTCCCGGTTTTGTTATGTCAGTTTTTGCCTTGTTTAAAAACAATAACAATCCTACTGAACAGGAAATTGTAAATGCTTTATCGGGAAATTTATGTCGCTGTACTGGTTACCAACCAATAATCGATGCTGCTAAAAAAGCTTGTGTCTATAATGGTATAGATCACTTTTCTGATGATGAGAAAAAAGTTGTTGCGTTATTGAACGAAATATTGATTGATACCACAACCATTGAGCTGAAAAATACTTCTCAGTTGTATTTTAAACCACTACTCCTGCACGAGGCATTGCGTTTGCGAAATGAATTCCCCTTGGCGACGATTGTAAACGGATCGACCGATATTGCGTTGCGCCAGACCAAAAAAAAGGAACTGATCCGGCAAATAATTGATATTTCGGATGTGTCCGAATTGAATGGTTTTTACGAGGACGATAATCAATATATATTCGGAGCGGGCACTACCATCGAAACGGTATTGAAGCAGTCATCTGGAAAAATTCCTGCACTCGAAACCATGCTGGCGCAATTTGGCTCTCTTCAGATACGAAATATTGCTACGATTGGCGGTAACCTTAGCTCTGCATCACCCATAGGAGATACAACACCCGTGCTGTTTGTACTCGGGGCACATGTTAGGCTTAAATCTATAATTTCCGACAGGCAAATACCGGTCGAAGATTTTATAACCGGCTACCGAAAAACGGTAATGGATTTTGGAGAAATACTTACCGAAATAATGATTCCAAAATATGATGCATCGTATTTGACAGCCTCATATAAGGTGTCGAAAAGAAAAAGTCTTGATATTTCAACTCTAAGTGCAGCTTTTCTAGTGAAACTACAAGACGGTAATGTTGAGGAAATTCGTATTGCTTTTGGGGGGATGGCTGCTGTTACCAGCTTTGCTGTAAAAACCCAGTCGTTTTTGAATAGCAGGGAGTGGAATCGTAAATATATTGAGCAGGCGATACAAATTCTGAGCGAGGAGTTTACTCCAATT
Source organism: Bacteroidales bacterium (assembly GCA_017994175.1). GTDB lineage: Bacteria > Bacteroidota > Bacteroidia > Bacteroidales > ML635J-15 > JAGOEF01. Next base: position 4,916 of record JAGOLH010000039.1, read on the forward strand.
TCGGATGCACGTGCCGATGCCAATTATAGAAAAAATGTTGCTGCGAACCTGCTGCTCAAGTTTTTTATCAGTACCCCGTATGGTGCCAAATAACAAATTTCTTTTTTATGAATAAAGAAATACATCACGACAGTGCTGAACTCCATGTAACAGGTAAATCGGTCTATGTAAATGATATTGATGCAGGTGAGGGTATGCTTCTCGGAAAAGTATTGTTCAGTAAGCATGCCCATGCAAAAATAACAAGCATTGATATTACTGGCGCTCTGAAAATTCAGGGTGTTAAGACTATCATGCTGGCTGCGGATATTCCCGGTACAAATCAAATGGGTCCGGTTGTTCACGATGAATTGTGCCTTGCCGACACCGAAGTCTGTTTTATCGGGCAGGCTATAGCATTAATTGCTGCAATCGACAGGGACGCATTGCATGCAGCGGAAATGGCAATTCATATCGAGTATGAATTATTGGAAGCTGTTGTTACTTTAGATGAAGCTATTGAAAGAAACACACTTATTGCACCACCAAGAACCATTGTGCGTGGTAATGCAACTGAAGCTATAAAAAATGCTCCCAACTCACTTGTCGGCGAATTGCATACAAACGGACAGGAACACTGGTATCTCGAAACGCAATCAGCGTTGGCAGTTCCCGGAGAAAATCGTGATATGTTTGTTTATGCATCATCTCAAAACCCCAGTGAAACACAGGCGATTGTTGCAGAGGTATTGGGATTGCCAAAAAACAAGGTGGAAGTTGAGGTAAAACGTATGGGTGGTGGTTTTGGTGGTAAAGAAACACAGGGTAATCACGTTGCTGCATGGGCTTCGTTGCTTGCATATGCTACGGGTAAACCGGTAAAAATGCATCTTTTCCGCGACGACGATCAGATAATGACAGGAAAACGCCATCCGGCATATTCGAAATATGAGGTTGGATTCGACAATGATGGGAAAATACTGGGTTATAAAGTTAAAATACATATTAATGCCGGTGCAGCTACCGACCTGAGCATGGCAATTCTCGAAAGGGCTATGCTTCATGCCGAAAATTCCTATTTTATCCCGGCCACCGAAATTATTGGCAGAGCTTATAAAACGAATCTTCCTTCTAATACTGCATTTCGCGGGTTTGGGGGACCACAGGGTATGGCCGTTATCGAAAATGCTATCGACCGTATTGCACGGTTCCTTCAAAAAGAAGCTGCAGAAGTCAGAAAGCTGAATTTTTATGGTATTAGTAAGAATAACATTGCCCCATATGGTCAAATAATCGAAAACAATCGCCTGCATCAAATCTACGATCAATTGATCATTTCTTCGGAATACTTAGGACGACGTAGAAAAATTACCGATTATAACATGTCGCATGAGTTTTCAAAAAGAGGTATGGCGCTTACTCCTGTTAAGTTTGGAATATCGTTTACAACATCTTTCCTGAACCAGGCGGGAGCTTTAGTGAATATCTACAACGATGGAACCGTGCTTGTGAACCATGGAGGAACTGAAATGGGACAGGGGTTGCACACAAAAATTAAACAAATTGCAGCTCTTGAGTTGGGTATTGATACTGAAAGGGTAAAAGTAAATGCCACCAATACGTCAAAAGTACCTAACACATCCCCGACTGCAGCATCATCGGGAAGCGATATAAACGGAATGGCAGTGAAAAATGCTATTGATGTGTTGAAAGAAAGACTTTGCCACGTTGCAGTGGAGGAATTTTTAACGGTTTGCCCGGATATGAAAATTTGTACAGGAGATATAATTTTCGCAGATAATAAGCTTGTTTGTGCGCTATGCCCTGCATTGGCAATTCCGTTTAATGAAATAGCAGCAAAAGCTCATTTGAAGCAAGTAAGTCTCAGTTCAACGGGTTTTTATAAAACGCCGGGTATTTATTTCGACCGTCAAAAAGGAGAAGGGAAACCATTCTATTATTTTTCGTATGGCATGGCTGTGTCGGAGGTTGAAATTGATGTACTTACAGGGCAGTATTCTTTAATACGCACCGATATTATTAACGATTCCGGTAGTTCAATTAACGAAAGCATCGATATTGGTCAGGTTCAGGGGGCTTTTATTCAGGGAGTGGGTTGGGTGACAACCGAAGAGTTAAAATGGGACAAAAAGGGCAACCTGCTCACTCATTCGCCCGATACCTATAAAATACCTGCAATTGCTGACATTCCCAGCGATTTTCGGGTTGAGCTTTTAAAGAATGTTCCGAATGAAGGTACAATCCGTCGCAGCAAAGCAGTGGGCGAGCCGCCCTTCATGCTTGCATTTTCGGTTTGGCTGGCAATTAAAGACGCTATTGCCTCGATCTGCAATAATCAGTTAGAGCCCGAAATACGTATCCCAATGACACCCGAAGCTGTTTTAAACTCAATAACACAAATAAAAAATGAATAGAAAAATTAAAACCCTGATTTTTATAGTACTGTTTGGTACGGTTATGTTAAGCAATGTAATAGCTCAGGAGGTAACCCGTATTGATTTGCCAGAACCGGTTATGTCGGGTGGCAAACCCTTGATGGATGTTTTTAAAAGTCGCTGCTCGCAACGAAGTTTTTCTAATCAAGAACTCACACTTCAGAGCATTTCTAATTTACTTTGGGCTGCAAATGGTATAAATCGCCCTGACTCCAAAAAGCGTACTGCGCCTACTGCTATGAACGATCAGGAAATAGAAGTTTACCTTGCTAATAAAGATGGAGTATATGTCTATCTGCCTGAAGAACATGCTATTGAGTTGGTTGAATCGGGCGATTTACGGGGAAAATTTGGTATTCAGGGCTTTGTAAAGGATGCTCCAGTTATATTAATTTATGTTGCCGATTACAAAAAGATGAGCAGCCTGATGTCGAAAGAAGATAAAGATTTTTATGCTGCAACCGACGTTGGTTTTGTTAGTCAAAATGTGTATTTGTTTTGTGCTTCCGAAGGTCTGGCAACAGTTGTTCTTGGGATGGTGTCACGCGATAGTGCAGCAAAATCGATAAATCTTGATTCCGGAAAAAAAATTATGCTGACTCAATGCGTTGGGTACCCATTGGAAAAATAAATGCGTAACTGTTTCTGTGTAATCGAGGTAATGTTAACGACCCAAGTCGCGAAAAATGATTGCTTGATATAACTTTAACTGGAATGTAATTTGCCTTCCGAAATAATGTCGGAAGTTTGTGGATACCAGGCACCAATGCCTCCTTTTAATGCAATCTTTCGGTTTTCGTCGGGCAGGTAAATGTTAATCCCATTTAGTTTTGGGCAATAGAAGTGCAGGCTTATGGTTTCCTGATAATTGCTTGGGTTGTACATTTTATGAATAAGTTTACCAGGCAGATCAAAAGTGTCGATAGCAGGAACGCTACCCTGTCCAATTTCGTTCAACTCAGAATTAAATAAGGTGAAATTCAGATGTCCCGATAATACACGAACAATACCATACGATTCACCGTAATCGTGTATCATGCTTTGCCCGTTAATATTCCATCGCAGCACAGTAATTTCAACAATTTCGGTGCTTGTGATTATTTTTCTGGAATAAGGGTACATTTCTCCCGGTACATCGGGTATCTCAATATCCTCTATGGGAGTTTCCTGATCACGAATAATAGATCGTAACTGATTTATATTGAAACTCTCGCCAAGTTCCTCATATCTTACATTTATGCGTTCAATAATATTCTGAATACTCTTCATAATGTCCAGTTTAGAAAATACCCTTAATTATAACCCTTTTTTTTCGGAAATATTGTAATAAAGCATTTTTACTAATCTTGTTTAATTACCGGATTCTATTTCGAAATTATTTTCATTACGGTTCAAATGTTACATATTTTTTTGATTTATCCAAAAGTTATACGGATTAAACAGGGGAACTTATAACTATAATTTGAAAGGAGTCGTTGCTATGTTGGGTGAATTGTTGGAAAGCGAACTATAATTTATAATCGAACCATGAGGTACCATTGTGAGCTTGGAGATGGGTGATTCCCATTTTTTTTAAAACATCAGAACAATATTTAAAGTAAGCGCTAACACCATGAGGGTCGTGGGTATCACCGCTCAAAGTCAGTTTCCCTCCAGCTTCCCATATAGTTTTAATCATATCCCAGGAGGGATAAGGTTCTGTAAAATGTTTCTTGTAAATTGAACGGGTGTTTATCTCAACAATAATTTCTGATTTTCCAAGAAATATTGCATATTCATTTTCCAGGTTTTTATACCATGGCTCCTGATAAATTCCCGGAAAGCACCGGTTCAGGTACATTTTAATTTTATCGACATGGCCAATTATTTGAAACCCTCCTGCCTGAACCATTTTGCTAACAGTATCGAAATAAAACTCTGCCAGTGCTTTTGGGTTATCTGCAAAAAGATACTTGAATCCTTCCCTGAAGTTTTCGTAACCCCCGTCAATTTCCATGATATAATCGCGATTGGGCTTTTTTAGAAAATGAATTGAGCCGATTATAAAATCAGGTTTGTATTTTTCAACATCCGATGGCGCGGAAACGCCAGGTATGAAATCTACTTCAAATCCCAATAAAATATTCAGATGGTTGGAGTATTCTGCTTTTAACCTTTTAATTTCATTACAATATGCATTTACTTTTTCAGGTTTCAGGCACCAGCCAAAGTTTCTAAATGTCAGCGGGGCATGATCAGAAAAGCCGTAAGTTTGCAATCCACAGGCAATTGCTTGATTAATATAAACCTCGGGAGGATGTGTCCCATCGCTGAAATCGGTGTGTGTATGCAAATTCGATGGAAACATAAACGCCGTGTTTATTATCAAAATAAGCGTATTTCGATGAACAAAACAAGCATTATGTTATTAAATAGCTTTTACGATTTAATAAGTTTCCGGTAGATTGTGAATGAGTCAGTTTCAATTCTGATGATGTACAAGCCCGGAGTAAAGTAGCTTAAATCAATGCGATTATTGCTGAGTATGAATTTTTTAGAAATTTCCAAACCGCTTGCATCAAAAATGGTCGCGAAGTATTCTTCGGTATCTTTCAATCCCGAAATATGAACGAATTCTGATGTAGGTTGGGGATAAATTGTAATATCGGGCTCAATTGAATTTGTTCCTGCAGAAGAAGTGCACTCTATTGGAGTGATGTTAATATGCTTGGGTTCACTTTCACATGCCTGAGTTAAAATTTCCCAATCGTAAAAGTAATAGTAGTAGCCAGTGGGGCTCTGCGAAGCACTGCTATATTTAATTGAACAAACATCTTCGATTGTGTAAGGATAGTTCAGATAGGCACTTTCATTAGTTCTGAAAAGATTTGGAGAATTAAGTCCGACAAGCTGCAGCGACTCTCCTACAGGAATATTGAAATTAATATCAATTCTTTGAATGCCATTGGAACAATATACATTTCTGGTTTCAATGGTATTCATTTGTGCATCACGAAGAGCAATTTGTCTTTCTCCATTCCCGTCAGCGTTTACTTCGACTGAAACAAGGGTAAATGGTTTATAAGCATCGAACACCAGATAATGAATATACGAAGGATTGCCAAAAGGACCTCCGCCTACATTGCTTTGCGTTTCACCCACATAATAGGTTTCTGAGTTATCGAAGCTACGAAGCCAGTAAGAGGTTACTTCGGAAATAGGTTCATGTTCCCATGTTGCTCCGGTATGAACCAAGTCAGTAAAGCCTTCATCAGCATACCAATGTATTGCTTCTCCCGAGGCATTCCCTAAGGTAAAAACGGAGTCGATGCAAATAATCGTATCGCTATATGGCGGTGGTTCAGCCAGACTAACCTGAATATAGCCTGTTTTTGTCTTTGTGTTTTCACCGAAATCGTTCGAAACAGTTAAACTAATTGTGTAGTTGCCGTCGTTGCTGTACAAATGAGTCGGATTTTCATCAGACGAGTTGTTCCCATCACCAAAAGTCCAGTAAAATGAATCCGGTTCATTGAGCGATTCATTGGTAAACTGAATAATTCCGCTGCATGATGATGTTGGTACTGCAGAAAATGCAGCCAGCGGGCTGCCATTGTCCTGAAGGCAATTCCATTCGATTTCAAAGCCCTGTAGGCTAAGACCAGGGTCAGAGTAGAAAGCAATGGTAATTGCCCCACCGGTTGATTCAATTGTTCCTGGGTTTCCGTTGGTGTTGCAATACGTTGTATTATTTATCAATGGTGCCGAAGTGTTTACTCCGTCGTAAAATGCTATATAATCGTAGTTGCATGTGCTCCCTGAACCGGGTTCGATATCAAATTCATTGATATTCAGGATAATTTTAGAAGCACCCGGAGGTTGAATGGTGTAACTTGCAAATGTATTGTCGTAGTATGGATTGGAAGGTCCCCCAATATCATATAGTATTCCGGAGCATTGACTAGTAGCTACATTCCCGCTTTCAGGCATGAAAATCAAACAAGGATACTCCGGTCCTATCCGAATAAAGTCGGTAATGGTGGAATTATCATCACCACAGGTACCCCCGTCAGCTGACAGACTTACGTTAAAGTTACCAGCGCTATTGTATGTGTGTTCTGGATTGACTTCAGTACTGGTAGTGCCATCCCCGAAATTCCACAGAAAATCGCTTGCATTCATGCTGGTATTATAAAACTGAACTGTGAATGGCGCTGAACAGTTTTCAGCGTAATCGGATGTGAAGCCGGCAATTACCTCCGGAACGTAGGCGTCGCCAACACCAATTGCGTAAAAAGAATTTGTAACCTTTTCAACTTCCTCAGAGCATGCGCCGAAATAGTCGATAGCTGCCTGAATCCCATAATAACGTGCGTCTGCATAATTAGAGGTATTGGTCAGGTAAACAGTCAGCAATCGGTATGAAATGTCTGCAGCATCATTCATGCCAATACCTGAAATATTATAATTATGATTTAGGTCATTTGTACCAGAGCCCCCTTCCGATATTAAGTAAAACCAATACGATAAAGGTCCGCAATTCCGATGTACACCGCCATTATCGCTGCCAGGATCAGTGTGCCAGTTTAGGCCCTGATAAGTATCGGGTAAACCGTATTCATTAGGATTGGAAAGTGACCGGAAGGGGTAAGCAATATCCTCTCCAATTGTCCAGTCGAAATAATCAGGGGCAGCATAGTGTTCAACTACGGTGCCAAAAATGTCGCTGAAGGCCTCGTTTAGAGCTCCTGATTCATTCTGATATACCAGATTTGCAGTATAGGAGGTCAATCCATGGGTTATTTCATGAGCGCATATATCTATGGTTGTTAGCGGGGTCCGGGTTTCATCTCCATCTCCGTAAGTCATACATTCACCATTCCAGAATGCATTCACATTACTTGAATACCCTGCTTCCACAAGATTAAAATGTACATATGATTTCAGATGAAATCCGGAGTTGTTGATGCTGTTGCGACCATGAACATTGTAGTAGTAATCGTACGTTCTTTCTGTTGCAAAATGAGCATCAGTGGCATACTGATCCAGATTCGCATTCGCATTATTCCAAATGTTATCATTGTCGGTAAAATCAATCGCGGAATTATAACTGGTGGTTAACTGGCAGTTGTAAGTACTTACACCATTACCCCTTCCGGTTTCGCGCAGCCTGTAATAACTGCCGGTGTAATCAGTCGTAATTGTCTGACTTCCACTGTAAGCGGTCTGTGCAGTTCCGGGAACATCGGTAGTTTGTATACGTGATATACTGGTAATGATTTCTCCGTTTTCAGCATTTACATAAACCCATTTTCTGTCGTAGGGCTCCAATGAAAATACATCAACCCGGTAAGCGGCAATAATGTGGTTCTTTTCCAGTTCAACATTTTCAGGGAAATAAACAGCTTCAGCAACCGGTTTTATGTAACTTGTATAATCTTCAGGCAACTCTGTCTTTTCGGTTTCGAACATATATTTTTTTGCGCCTGTATAATCAAGTGCAGCATTTACTGCATCGTCATTGCTTATAATAAAACTTCCACTTACAACAGGATTTGAGAAAATACTGCCATTCATCGAAAGCACTTTCCCATTTTTGGTATGAACAATATATTGTGTGAATTCAATATCGGTTCCGTCGTATGTCTGTGCATACCTGAAGTGCTCCCAACCCAGCTTGTCGCCGAACTGCTCTATTTTTTTTAAACTTAACTTGGGGTTGATAAAAAATGCTGCAATTACTGCCTCTCCTTTCTCGGCGCCAGGCCTGAATGCTTCATAGAACGAGATATAGTCGGGAACATGCGTAAATGGCTTTAAGCGTATCTGATTGGCACCTGAATACAATTTATCGGCAGCCGCACCACTATAAACCTGTGAAAATCCTGTAAGTGGAATTGCTATTAGTGCAATTAATAAAAAACGGTACTTCATAATCAATGTTATTAAAAAAAAGCAAGATAAACAATATTCCTTTAAAAGATGTATCGTGAATATAAAACTCAAAACACTTTGCCGAAAATAAAACGGAATTTTCTGAAAAACTTTGTTTTTTTAAAAAATTATTTTAATTTAGACTTAAATTTAATAACGATGCATAAAGAAGTAGTATATGATACGGTAAAGAAGATGTTTGCTGATTATCTTGAAAAAAACGGACATAGAAAAACCCCTGAACGTTTTGCAATTCTTGATGAAATCTACAATAATAACGGACACTTCGACATAGAGAATTTGTATATCTCGATGAAGAACAAGAACTATCGGGTAAGCCGTGCAACCTTGTACAATACCATTGATTTACTGATGAAAACAAAGCTTGTCGTCAGGCATCAGTTCGGAAGTAATGTTAGTTACTACGAGAAAGCACTTTCCAATACAAAACACGACCACATGATTTGCGTTGTATGTGGAAAGCTGACAGAGTTTTCTGATCAGCGGATTGAGGACATTAAGAATTCTATTTCCGAAAATTATCAATTCGGGGTTTCGCATCATAGTCTTTATATATACGGCACATGCTCGAATTGCATACAAAAGGCCAATAAATAATGATCTCTTACATGTGTTTTAACATATTTATTTTGAGCTTAATGTTCTATCTTTGCTAATTATATTTTTTTTATGAAAACAGATGTTTTGTTAGGATTGCAGTGGGGCGATGAGGGTAAAGGAAAAATTATTGATGTTCTAGCCGAAAACTACGATATTGTTGCCCGTTTTCAGGGAGGACCCAATGCAGGTCATACTCTTGAATTTAACAATATAAAGCATGTATTGCATACAATTCCCTCGGGTATCTTCAGGGAAAATAAGGTAAATATCATTGGCAATGGGGTAGTACTCGACCCGATAAGTTTCAGGGGTGAATTACAGGCAACAGCTAAACAGGGTGGATTTGTTTACGAAAACTTGTTTATCAGCAGAAAAGCGCATTTAATTTTACCGACCCATAGAATGCTTGACGCTGCAAATGAGAAATTAAAAGGAAACGATAAAATAGGGAGTACTCTTAAAGGCATTGGCCCTGCATATACTGATAAAACTGCACGTATTGGACTACGGGTGGGCGATATTGAGCTTCCAGGTTTCAGGGAGAAATACAACAGACTTCGCGACCATCACCAGGCCTTGTTGCAGTCCATGAAATTTGATTATGCCATTGAAAGCGAAGAGACCGATTGGTTTAGCGCAATCGAAGATATGAAGCGTATAAAATTCATCGATAGCGAATACGTTATTAATAAAGCCCTTGCAGATGGTAAAACTGTACTTGCCGAAGGTGCACAGGGAAGTCTGTTGGATGTAGATTTCGGGTCCTACCCGTTTGTTACTTCATCAAATACATGTTGTTCCGGTGTATGTTCAGGCCTAGGCATCCCACCCTCTGCAATCGGGGAGGTCATTGGTGTTTTTAAAGCCTACTGCACACGTGTTGGAAGTGGCCCTTTCCCTACCGAGTTGTTTGATAAAACAGGAGCACAGCTGCGTGACAATGGGCGTGAATATGGATCCACCACCGGTCGTCCTCGCCGGTGTGGATGGCTCGACCTCGTTGCACTAAAATATTCGACCATGCTCAATGGGGTTACAAAATTGCATATGATGAAAGCCGATGTACTCGACGAAATGCATAGTATTAAGGTTTGTGTTGCATATAAGTTACATGACAGGATAATCGATTACATTCCCTACGATATCAATGAGCAAATCACACCTGTGTACAAAGAGCTTCAGGGATGGAATTGCGATATAACCTCGTTAAAAAATGCAAATCATGTCCCGGAAGCATTACAAGAATATATCCGGTTTATTGAAAATGAACTTAAAATTCCGGTTGTTGGATTGTCTGTTGGTCCTAACAGAAATCAGACACTGAAGCTCCGTTAATCATTGGTGAACTTCAAAAATATATGAAGTTTTTGTTGAATACACATGTCTATGTACATGATAATCAGTGCTATTAACACGACAGGGTTAATATATTCCGACGGATCGCCTTATTTCACGGCATAAATACATTTATTTTTATCGGAAAATCTGTTCAAATGATACGTACCGGCATAATCGGAAGCGAACAAATATGGCAGGGTTATGTTGAAAGCATCAACAACATTGGCGAACTGCGGCTTGTTGGCTTTTTCGACCCAGCTGCAGATTCAACAATAAGAGAATTGTCAGGTGTTAAACCTTTCGCAGAATCCGACTCTCTGCTTCACGAAGTTGATGCTGTAATTGCCCTGTCGCCTATGTCATCGGCTGAGCATATCGAAAATTATGTGCGAAATTCAAAGCATGTTCTTTTTGAACCGGTGCAATTGTTCAGTAAATCGGAAGCCAGCCGCTTGATGAATATGATTGATGAAGCTGATGTGAAAGTACAGCCCGGTTTCGACAAAAGGTACAATATGGTTTTTCGTGCAGTACGACCATTTATTAAAAACCCCAGAATAATTGTTTCAAACCATTTTGTACAGTACGATGTCAAAACACGGAACACCTCAGTATTGATTGATATATTATTGAATGATATTGATTTAGTTCTCAGCCTGGTGAATTCCGAAATCAAAAGCATTTCAGCAACCGGTGTTAGCATTAATAATACCAGTCCGGATACTATTAATGCACGAATTGAGTTCAATAATAAATGTGTTGCTCAGTTTAATGCCGGAAGAGTAGCCCTTGAAGAAAAAAACGAAATCACTTTCTATCATAACAACAACTATGTTTACGCTAACCTTTCGGCAAATAGTGCCATGCTGGTAAGGAAGAACGCTCCTTTTACCGATCTGGGACTTTTCAGTTCCCTCAAAGGAGAGTTGCAATGCGAACCTATACTTATACCTTCAACCGATGAAAAATACAGCAGCATAAAGGCATTTGCCAGTGCTATTGTTAAAAATACGAGCCCAGAGGTGAACCTTGAATCGATGATGCGAACTTTTTCAGCGGCGCAGATAATTGCGGAAAAACTTAAGTTAGTTTCGCATTGATTATTTGCTTATAAATTTTATTTTTGCCGGCAATAATTCCGTGTATTTTATCGTTGTATGTTTTTACTGCGAAAGGAAGTTTGATGAAGTTGTTCTACGTTGCCATTACATTTATTTTGCTTGCTGCAGCAATGTCGTGCGAAATAATTAATCCTCCGGAGGAAATACCCTCCTACATTTCGGTTGACAGCGTAGTGCTTAACACTAACTATAGTACCCAGGGCAGTAGGGTAGAAAATATTACAGATGCATGGGTTTATGTCGACGACAAGCTCGTCGGAGTTTTCGAAATACCTTTTACCGTTCCAGTTTTGGCCTCAGGGCAAAGTGAAATTGAAATTTTTCCGGGAATTAAAAACAATGGAATTGCAGCTGAACGTCTCATTTACCCCTTTATGAACTTTTATTCGGATAATGTGGAACTTACCCCAGCCGAAATATTGAAAATAACACCACATTTTTCGTATAAGGATGTAACTTTTGCTTTGCTCGAAGATTTTGAAGATTTGGGGATAGCGTTTCAGGTTAGCGAACAAAGCGACACCTCAATAATGCTGGTAACTGGTCCCGATGCCATGGAAGGCAATTCAATGTTTTTTGCACTCGACTCGGTGCGTGATGTTTTTGAGTGCCGCTCTACCGAATTATTTGAACTACCCCTTGCGAAGGCGGTATATCTTGAAATGAGTTTTAAAACTACCGATTATTTTACTTTTGGATTATTTGCCCGCAAATACAGTAATGGGTCTTCAATTGAGATAAGAGACCCGATTATTACTTTCAATCCAACTTCGGAGTGGAAAACTATTTATATCGACCTGAGCGATTGCATCAACGATAATTCCGACGCATTTGATTTCAGGCTTTATTACACCTGTGCACGTTCTGATGATCAGGAAAACGATACTACCAGAGTATATATCGACAATGTAAAACTAATTTACCAGCAACTATGAACAAAGCAAAACAGCTGATAAAGTACATTTGTTTCGATTTGCTTGCTGCCGGTTTATCGTATTACCTGTTCTATTTGTTTCGCAAGGTGTATATTGAGCCATCAAAATTCGGATACGATATTCCTTTCGAAATCAGCACACAGTTTATTATAGGGTTAATTTTTATACCCATTTTCTGGATATTTCTGCATTTACTGAGCGGATATTACCGTAACCCATTGCGCAAATCGCGCCTTCATGAATTGTGGATGACTTTTCTTACAACGCTGATTGGGATGCTGATTTTATTTTTTGTTTTGCTTCTCGACGATTGGGTTGGCAATTACAAGCAATACTACATTACTTTCTCGGTATATTTTGGGCTTCAGTTTATCACAACCTACATTCCCCGCCTTGTGATTACGAGCAGGACCAATCACCGTATTCATACCCGTAAGCTGGGATTTAATACGATTATTGTCGGTTCAGGACGTAAAGCAGTAAAACTTTTTCAAGAAATTGAAAATCAGGCAGTTTCTATAGGATTTAAGTTCTTAGGATTTCTAAGCATCGATTCAAAAGATACGGTATTGTTGGACAAGCATCTGCCTCACCTTGGGACGATTAAAGACATAAAACAGATTATTGCTGATAACAAGATTGAAGAAGTTGTAATTGCACTGGAATCGAAAGAGCACGGCACAATTAAAAACATCATTAATCAGTTGCAGGGTTTAATGGTCGAAATACAGGTAATTCCCGATATGTACGATATTCTTATTGGTAAAGTTAGGATGAGTGCTATTCTGGGGGTTCCCCTTTTACAAATCAGGCACAACCTGATGCCTGTTTGGCAGTTGCATACAAAACGATTTATCGATGTTTTCATTAGTTGCCTTGCCTTGCTCTTGCTATCTCCGTTATATTTGTTCTTGGCCATCGGTGTTAAGCTTTCCTCTTCCGGACCTGTTATATACAGCCATGAACGAATTGGTAAAAACGGAAAGCCGTTCACTATTTATAAATTCAGGTCGATGCAGAAGAATGCCGAGAAAAATGGACCTGAGCTTAGCAATAAATCTGACAACCGGGTTACAAATTTTGGAAAATTCATGCGGAAAACACGCCTCGATGAATTGCCCCAGTTTTTTAACGTACTTAAAGGTGACATGTCGATTGTGGGCCCACGGCCGGAACGCAAATATTTTATTGACCAGATTGTAAAAGTGGCGCCTCATTATGTACATCTGCTGAGTGTTCGTCCCGGGATCACATCATGGGGGCAGGTGAAATACGGGTATGCCGAAAACATTAATCAAATGGTTGATCGCTTGAAATACGATATATTATACATCGAAAATATGTCGCTATATGTCGATTTTAAAATAATGATTTACACTGTTAAAATCATATTTCAAGGCAAGGGGATTTAAAATAAAACACTTAATCACAAGGGGATAGAGCCTTATTCCTTGACTACTGGAATTGCCTTCAGATAAAAATACTTTCTCTGATTTGAGGCAAATATTTTGTAATTATTCGTGGCATTGCATACTGCTCCAAATCAACTGAATCAACCAGCAGTAAGTCAGTTTTTTTACGAATTGGCAATACAACAGATGTTCGTATTACGTAAAATCTTGCTGCAATTTGTTGGTGAGTGAGCTTGTGAATGGCTGCTTCAAAAAGGAGAGATGCTTGTGTCGACTTGCAAACAGCCTTAATATCTGTTGGTAATAAAATTTTATCACTTATTGGTCCAATGGTTTCAGTCATCGGAAATTCAAACATGTTTTTCCATATGTCATCAGCAGTTCTTTTTTTTATTAGGGTTTTCATATCATCACTAAGTACAACAAAATAATTGAAGTATCGCGTGGCAACAGTTTTCTTAATTGGTTTAACGGGGATACTGTTCTGTTTCCCGTGCATGTTGGCAAAGCATTCGTTCAAAAAGGGGCAGGTTGGGCAAACAGCTTTTGGTTTGCATTGAAGGGCTCCAAATTCCATTATTGCCTGGTTGAATAATGCAGGGTTTTCTTTATCGAATACTGCAGACAAAGAGGTACAAACTTCAGTTTCAAAGCGTGAAGATCCATACAACGATTCAATCCCAAAATACCTCGAGATCAGTCTTTTAACATTTCCATCAACACACATTACCGCTTCACCAAAGGCAAACGATGCAATCGCTGCCGCAGTATATTCTCCAATGCCTTTAAGCCTTATTAGCTCCGCAGACGTAGTAGGAAATACTCCATTGTAGTTATTTGCAATTTCCCGGGCTGTTTTCAGCATCAATGCAGCGCGATTATAATAACCCAGGCCTTCCCAATGTTTATACACATCATCCTCGCTAGCGGCCGCTAAACTAAATACATCCGGATAAGACGCAATAAGACGCTCATAATATCCCAAACCTTGAATTACTCGTGTCTGCTGAAGCACAATCTCCGAAATCCAGATTCGGTACGCATCGTCTGTTTCCCGCCATGGAAGAGTGCGCCGGTGCAACTCGTACCATTGATATAGTGTATCCCTGAATTTCAATATAATGATTTTAATTAATTAACAACATTACTATTTATTTGTTTTGCAAATAAAAAAAACTACTTATATTTGCACCTCTTTTAATTGACTTATCTAATTTTTAATATTATAAAAAACACTGAGAAATGACAAAGTCGGACATTGTAAATGAAATTTCTAAAAACACAGGTATCGAAAAACAAATGGTACAGCACACTGTTGAAGCTTTTATGGAAAGTTTAAAAAAATCGCTTATAAAAGGTAACAATGTTTATCTGAGAGGTTTCGGAAGTTTCATCATTAAACAAAGAGCAGAAAAAACAGCACGCAATATTTCGAAGAATACCACAATTACAATTCCCGCACACAGGGTTCCTTCTTTCAAACCTTCGAAAACTTTTATTAACCAAGTTACTGAAAACAACTAAAATATTGTATCATGCCTAGTGGAAAAAAACGCAAGAGACATAAGATGTCGACGCACAAGAGAAAAAAACGTCTTCGCAAGAACAGACATAAGAAGAAAAACAAATAGCATCCTGCATCTTTTAATCAAACCTTTAGGATTCCTAAAGGTTTGATTTGTTACATGAAAAATTCCAACGTGGAAAAGCAAAGCGAAGAATTAAAAAACGAATTATATATTGATGTCAGGCCTTCTGAAATCACAATAGCATTACTTCAAAACAAACAACTGGTCGAACTCAACCGGGAAGTCAATAACACAAAATTTTCAGTCGGCGACATCTATCTGGGAAAAGTGAAACGCATTATGCCCGGATTGAATGCTGCTTTTATTGATGTTGGATACGAAAAAGATGCTTTTTTACATTATCTCGACCTTGGCCCACAGTTCCAAACGTTTAATAAATTTGTACAGCAAATTATTTCGAAAAAGCAGAAGAAACCCACTTTCGCAAGTTTTGTTCCGGAGGCCGATATCAATAAAAATGGAAAAATAGGAGACATCCTTAACCCCGGGCAATTCATCATGGTGCAGATTGCCAAGGAACCCATTTCGTCGAAAGGACCAAGACTGAGCGCTGAAATTTCTATTGCAGGTCGTAATCTGGTACTTATTCCATTCTCCGACAGAATTTCGGTAAGCCAGAAAATCAAATCAAATGAGGAGCGCAAACGTTTAAAACAACTGATCCAGAGTATTATACCGAAAAATTTTGGTATGGTGGTCAGAACGGTTGCCGAAACAAAAAAAGTAGCCAACCTCGACAGAGAATTGCGGCAGCTTGTGCAACGATGGGATACGATTTTGAGCAAGCTTCCCACGGCAGCAGCCCCAAGTTTACTCATTGGCGAAGACGACCGCGCTACAGTAATTTTGCGCGATATTTTAAATGCTTCTTTTAATCAGATTGTCGTTAACGAAGCCGGCACTTACGAAGATATCAGGGCTTTTATCAGTGAAATTGCTCCCGAGAAGCAAAAAATTGTAAAATTTTATAATCAGAAACCCCCGATTTTTGACCATTTCGGAATCGAAAAGCAAATTAAAACCCTTTTCGGGAAAACAGTGATGCTCAAAAACGGTGCTTACCTCATTATTGAACACACCGAAGCTGCTCACGTAATTGACGTGAATAGCGGAAACCGTTCCAGTACAGACGAGAATCAGGAAATGAATGCAACCGAGGTAAACCTTCTTGCAACCGAAGAAATTGCCCGTCAGTTACGGTTGCGCGACATGGGAGGCATTATTATTATCGATTTTATCGATATGCATGATGGCACAAATAAAATCAAGATTCTCGAAAAGATGAAGGCCAGTATGGCTGGCGACCGGGCCAAGTTTCATATTCTACCACTCAGTAAGTTCTGTTTAATGGAAATTACAAGGCAACGTGTTCGCCCTGAGATGTACATTAAAACTGCTGAAACCTGCCCGACTTGCTCAGGTTCTGGTAAAATTGGTGCGAGCATTAATCTGGTTGATGAGATTGAAAACAACCTGAAATTTATTCTAAAAAAATATTCATTCAGCAAAATTTGCATTAAAACACATCCATTTGTTGCAACCTATTTAAACAAAGGGTGGTTTTCGATTGTGAGTAAATGGCGTAAACAATATAAACAAAAACTTGTTGTTGAAGCGATGCAGGAATATACCTACATGGAATATCATTTTTTTAATGATCTCGACGAAGAAATTATTTATTGAATTTATAACATATGAAGCATAGATTTAGAATTTTTCTGAGCTCACTGTTTCTCCTTATTGCATCCTTTTCTTTTTCTCAAATTACTGAGCCTGTTACATGGACATTCAGTACCGAGAAAGTAAGCGAAAAGGAGCTATATCTCGTTCTCACAGCCAAAATAGAAAATGGGTGGCATTTGTATTCGCAGTATTTCGATGATGGTGGTCCAATTCCAATGGTGATAAGCTTCGAGAAAAATCAGAATTACATCACGGTTGATAGTACTCTGGAAGTTGGGAAAGCCATTGATGAATACGACGATGTGTTTATGTTGAATACGAAATACTACAAAGGTATTGTTGTGTTCAAACAAAAAATACAAGTGAATTCCACTGAGAAGTTTATTATTGAAGGCAGCCTTGCCGGACAGGCTTGTCAGGATGATGGTATGTGTGTACCTGTGAATGCCGATTTTAAATTTGGGATAAACGGAGCCGATGCAAATGCTGAAAGCGGTTCCACATCAGAAGCAATAGCATCAAAAGACCTCCCGCAAACACCTGACATTGTTTCGGAAAATACCTATAAGAATACCGAAAAAAAGGAAAACCTGTTTTGGTTTTTTCTGATTTCATTCCTTGCAGGATTGGCAGCAATTCTTACACCTTGTGTTTTCCCAATGATACCGATGACAATTTCATTCTTTATGAAGGAGAATAGTAAGTCGAAGGCTCGTTTCAATGCTTTTGCTTTTGGTATCAGTATTATCCTTATTTACACACTTATTGGATCGGTACTTGCAATTATTTTTGGACCATCCATTGCAAACTGGCTGAGTACACACTGGATTCCAAACATACTGTTCTTCCTGATTTTTATGATATTTGCCGCTTCGTTTTTTGGAGCATTCGAAATAGTGATGCCCTCATGGCTTGTGAATAAATCGGATTCCAAAGCCGACAGAGGAGGTGTTCTTGGTGCGTTTTTTATGGCTCTTACTCTGGTTCTGGTTTCGTTTTCCTGTACTGGACCCATTGTCGGGAGCATACTTGTTGAATCTTTCGGAGGTAGTATTGTAAAACCTATTATTGGAATGTTGGGTTTTGCACTGGCTTTTGCCCTCCCATTTACACTTTTTGCTCTCTTCCCAGGGTGGCTGAAGAATATGCCAAAATCCGGAGGCTGGCTCAACACTGTTAAGGTAGTTCTTGGCTTTATTGAAGTAGCTCTTGGTTTTAAATTTCTCAGTATTGCCGATCAGACCTATCATTGGGGTTTGCTCGACCGCCAGGTTTACCTTGCAATTTGGATTGTTGTTTTCGCACTAATGGGATTTTATTTGCTGGGAAAACTTCGGTTTAAACACGATGATGAACCCAAATATCTGAGTACCGGCAGGCTGAGTCTCGCGATAGTTACATTTGTTTTTGTTTTATATATGATTCCCGGTATGTGGGGCGCACCACTTAAAGCATTGTCAGGATATCTTCCTCCAATTACAACACATTATTTCAATATACCCCAGATCATTGCTGACAACAATAGGTTGATGCTTCAAAAAATGGGTATTGAGGAAGAGAATCAAACATGTGAAGAACCCAAGTATAAGGAACAGTTGCACCTCCCTTTCGGACTGCATGGGTATTTCGATTGGAAACAGGCTTTTGATTGCGCAAAGCAACAAAATAAACCAGTTTTCATTGATTTCACAGGCCATGGATGTGTGAATTGCCGAGAAATGGAAACAGCTGTGTGGAGTGATTCCAGGGTGATTGAATTACTTAGGAACGATTATATAATTTTGGCTATGTATGTCGATGATAAAACCATTGAGCTGCCCGAGGACGAGTGGTTTGTCTCGAAAAATGATAAGAAAGTTAAGAAGACACTGGGCGATGCCAATGCCGACATTCAAATTGTAAACTTCGACCGTAATTCACAACCCTACTATGTGCTGATTTCTCCTGAGGGAGTTGTTCTAAATGAACCCAGAGCGTACGATAAAAATGCGGATGAATTTGTGAAGTTCTTGCAAAAAGGGCTGGAGAACTTTGAGAAATTGAATAAAAGCGAATAAGGACAGACTGAGTTACTGAAATTACTTTCTGATTAGATTCAGGCTGCCTTTTTTCTCCACCTTATTTCCGTTCGTAAATTCAATGCCTATCAGGTAGTAATATACACCTTCCGAAGCTAGATTGTTACCGTTTATTTTTCCATCCCATCCTTCTGAAATATTATCCCAGTTGAATACAACCTCTCCACGGATATTGGTAATAATTCCGCGGAATGATACAACATTAGAAGCTTTTACGAAGAAAATATCGGAAATGCCATCACCGTTTGGTGAAAAAATATTAGGAATCAACACTTCATCATTCGAAATCTGAATTGCTGTTCTGCATGTATCTTTGCATGATTCTCCATACGATGCAACCAAAATAACCTCCTGCTTCCCGCTGCTCGAAAACTCCAGTGTGGGGTTATCGGAATAATATGTTTCGTTATTGGCTATCCACGTGAAATCGATGTCACCAAATTGTGTATAACCCTTGTTATCGATGCTGGTAGTGTTGGTAACTAATAACCTGCTTGAATTTGCAGGGTCGGTGTTGTAAGTGAACGATGCCTTAAGTTGTTTATTTGCAGGGATAGTAATATTGAAGTTCTCAAAACAACCATTGTTGTATATCACCGATACATTGTAGTTGCCGTGCTTAAGATTGCGGAAGGTCCCATCACTGTTTTCTTTGGTATTATTCAGAAGGTAATGCGCTCCCGTGGCGTTGGTTTTAATATGAATTACCCCATTGCTGTTACTGCATATTTCAGGCTCAACCGATGTTTTTACTTGCAATTTTTCGGGTAACTGATATTCGATACATGTGTTACAACTACAACCAGCATTTCTTGCGGAAACAGATATTTTAACTTTTTGACCTTCGTATGATTTAAAAACAATTTTGTACAAATTGTTGCCGGCTGATTCAACTGTGGCATTTTCAATATCCCAAAACAATTCCCGGCTGTTTGCATTATCAACCATTACTACTAAGGGTTCCCCTGCGCAGACAACGTTTTCTACAATCTTGATCCTGGGTTCAGCAGTTCCTGTAAAGCATATTCTCATAGAATCGGTAGAATGGCCTGAATTAAGATGTTTCAAATAATAAACCCCTGGAATAGAGGCAGTAATTCTGAATAAATTAGCATTTGTTTCTTCAATTTTGCAGGAGTGATCAATGAAAAGCTTATCCACACTAACTACTGTGCTAATAGTGATTTCATTACCGCAAACCGATGTGTCGGAGCAGGTAAATATGCGGGTATCAACAGTTTTGTTTTTATCCGACGGAACAAATGTGTTTACAGAGTTGCTTTTTTTCGGCCAAACTGCAACAGGGGATGGCTTCATTGAATTGTCTCGTTCCCGAATATTGGTGTTGATTGTTTCATTATTCGAAGAATTATTTGAATCCGCAGTTTGTGGAGAGTTGTTTTTAGTATTGTTTGTGAAAATTACCAATGCAATAATCCCTGAAATTAAGATTCCGAGAATCACCGAAATTTGTATTGAATGTAAAGAAACAAAATCGCGAAACCCCGGCTTTGGATAGCTGGTCTGAAGCTTTTTTAAGAGATGCTCCGGAGCTGCGGGAGAATAGTTTTCCAGCGATTTTTTAATTATATCTTCAAATGTTTCTTTCATCTTCTTCTTTCAGTTTACTCAACATTTCCATAAGGGCCTTTCTGGCTTTCAAAAATTGTGTCTTCGAAGTGTTTTCGGTAAATCCGAGCATTTCTCCAATTTCTTTATGCTTATAACCCTCGACAACATACAGGTTAAATACGGTTTTATAGCCAACGGGCAGGGTGTTGATAAGCTCGATTATTTGCTTGCAATCCATACTCTGTATAATTCCGAGCGATTCGGGGCAATTTGTTTCTTTTGTTTCAGTTTCCAGATCATCGACATAAACCAGCTTTTTTGCCTTGATATTGTTTATGGCTGAATTTACTGCGATTCTTTTTAGCCAACCTTCAAACGAACCCTTGAATTCAAATTCCCCAATTTTATTCATCACCTTTATAAAACAGTCGTGTAAAAGATCTTCTGCTTCAGCCGAATTTTTTGTGTACCTCATGCAAATACCGTAAATCATTCCTGAATAGGTTCTGTACAATTCATCAAAAGCTTTTTTCGACTTCTTCTGACATTGCTTTATTAACCTTTCGTTTTCCAATTTTGCTGTAGCATTAATAAGACAAACGTAACATATAAAACGTTGTCTGATAAAAAAAATGCTGCCATATTTTTTTGGCAGCATTTTTAAAATTTATGCAATTATTTTTCTCTCATGAGGTGCATTGGTCCCTGGAACTCGTATTCCACATCGTCGATTCCTATAGCCCTGATAATGTAGAAGTAAACCCCCGGAGCGGCTTCGCTGCCACTGCTGAGTTTACCATCCCATCCGGCCTCCTCGTCTTCCCAGTTGGTCCATTCAAACACCGTTCTACCCCAGCGGTTTACGATTTTTCCGTTGAACTCACTCAGGGTCTGGGCTTTTACCTGGAAGAAGTCGTTCATTCCATCACCATTCGGGGTGAAAATATTTGGAATTTCCAACAGGCTGTTCTCATCCACAGGGATACAGT
>JAGOLH010000111.1 GCA_017994175.1 Bacteroidales bacterium
AAGACCAATCACGGAGAATTATGGCTCACCTGTCCCATTCATATTAAACCCGGTAAGCTTATTCAGGATGTAGAACTTGTAAAAACCATAAACTGGCGCAAAAAACATTTAAAAACCTTATATTACAACTATAACCGAAGCAAATATTTTTCCCAGGTTTACCCGGCTATCGAAAATCTGATTACCCAAGGAAGCGATAATTTGTGTGAATTCAATATAGCAATTATTAATTGGATTATCGATTATCTTGATATTCCGGTGAAAGTGCTTCGGGCTTCCGAAATACCTGTTAGCGAAACCAATCCCACACTGCGACTGATAAAAATGATTGAATTCATGGGTGCCAATGTATACTTCAGCGGCAATGGTGCCAAGCTATATCAGCAGGAAGAAATGTTCGAAGAGCATGGAATAGAGCTACGGTACACCAATTTCAGGCAGGGTGATTACCTTCAGTGTTTCAGCGGGTTTATTCCCAGGCTAAGTGTAATTGATGCATTGTTTAACCTAGGAAAAGAAACCTCATCATTGCTTAAGCAATAAACTGCTATCAATGATAACGGGTCTCTCAATAAAAGTTTCATCGGGCGAACCATCCGACAGAAAACGATGGGATCAGCTTGCCACCGAAAATGCCCAGTTTTGGGCAAGTACCTGTTTCGATCACATTCAGTCAATCTATAATAAAACTCCCTACTATTTTGAGATTTTTATTGATAATAAAATTATAGGTGGAATTAAAGTATATGTGTCAAACTACAAAAGGTTAAAGAACATCTCAAATCATTTCTTCAGAGAAGCATTCATTCAGGGCGAAATTATCCTCGATAACACAATATCGATTAATTGCCTTCAGGTTAAAAATTATTTTGAATCTTATCTGATGCTTTGGTTCAGAAAACAAAATATTGTTGCAGTAAAAGTTTCTCCCTTCAACGGTAATAAAGATTTGCTACCTGTCTTTGGGAAAATACAGCTTGAAAAGCGGTTTAACCTACTTCATATCAATTTGAATCAACCGATGGATGAAATATTTGATAGTTTTCATCCCAAACATCGCAATCTCATCAGAAAGGCCGAAAAGAATGGTATTCGTATTACTGAAGAGTACAAACCAGAAATGTTCTATGAACAATTGCTTAAACAGACGTATTCGGGGCAAGAACATAAGCCGACCGATAAGCGTTTTATACAGGCCTTTTGCGAATCGGCAAAAAATTACGGATACCTAAAAATGTACTTTGCTTGGCACAACGATACCTTACTTTCTGGAGCCCTGGTTTTAATTTTTGGAAACTATGGTGATTATAGCTTCGGCGGAAATGTAAAGAACAACCTTGGCGCGGGCATGCTTTTGCAATGGTACATTATGAATGACCTGAAGAAATGCGGAGTGTATACATACAGCTTGGGTCAAACTGCCAATGGTTACGACAAAGAAAACGAAAAATTTTCGGTAGGAATATCTAATTTTAAACGTCGGTTCGGCGGAAAAGAGCTTCAAGTATGGTCGGGTTGCTTTGTTTTTAAACCTATCTTAAAATCAATAAAAGATGGTTTATTAAATATATTTTTGAAAAAAACATAATGCTGCAATGAAAAAAATACTTATTCTGGCCCACGATTTTCCACCCTATAATTCTATCGGAGGACAACGTCCTTATAGCTGGTATAAATATTTTTTCAGCCATGGGTTATATCCTGTGGTCATCACAAGATTCTGGAGCTCCGACGTTATTAATACGGAAGATTTTTATAAGGCTTCCTCCTTTCATTCCATAAGCACTGAGGAAACCGAAACAGGAACAGTAATACGCATTCCGGTAACTCCGAATCTGCGAGACCGCTTCATATTAAAATTCGGGTACCGCCACTCGATTATTAGAAAGTTCCTTTCGTTTTTTTATATGTTTGCTGAATTGATTATTAAATACTTTGATCCAAAATCTGCCCTGTTTCGTCAGGCAGATACCTTTTTAAAAACCAATCATGCCGATATAATTATTGCCACAGGCGAGCCTTTCATATTATTTAAATACGCATCCATTCTTTCGAAAAAATACAATATCCCATGGATTGCTGACTACCGCGATTGCTGGAGCAACAACCAGAATCTCGGAAAAATTGAAAAATTTGTTTACAGTTTATTCGAAAAAAGATTTGTCAAATCGAGTAAATGCATTGTCACAGTAAGCAATGGCTATGTTAATAAAATAAAAGACGCATCCAGACATCCTGATATTAGGGTTGTTTACAACGGTTACTGGACAGAGTTAATTGATGAGCCCTGTAACAAACTCAAAAAAGACTATTTTGAACTGCTATACACTGGTACAATTTATCCGTATCAAAATCTTGAAATGTTTATTTCGGGATTTCGCAATTTTATTACCAACCAACCTGATGCAAAAATCAGCATTAGTTTTATTGGTTTAGAGTTTTTTCCGGAGCAGGTAAAAAGACTTCAAAATCTGATTGTTGGCATCGAAAATTACTTTGCGACAACACCCAGAATGCAACTCAGCGATAGCTTTGCTTCAATGAAAAATGCCGATGCATTTCTCATGCTTGCATCAAAAAAACGATTCCAGTTGTACGCCAAAGTTTTTGAATACATCGCCATAAAAAAGCCGGTGTTAATGGTTGTGGATGATGGAAATGAGGTTTCTCGCTTTTTACGTGATGTAAATATCGGGTACTTTACAAATTCGGAAGAAGACGTTTGTTTGCATTTAACTAATCTTTATAATATGTGGCTTAACAACGAACTGCCTATGTATGATTATTCCGCCGAGAAATTTTCACGTCAGGTTCAAGCCGAGAAATATGCCACGATTATAAAACAGATACTTCTGCAATAAAATTTTTGTTAATTTTATAAATTAAATATTAAACTATGCCCAAAGTAGCTCTGATAACGGGAATAACAGGACAAGACGGTGCCTATCTTGCAGAATTATTGCTAAATAAAGGATATGTTGTTCATGGCATAAAGCGTCGTAGTTCTCTATTCAATACCCAACGGATAGATCATTTATATCAGGACCCCCATATCGAAAATAAAAATTTCATTCTTCATTATGGCGACCTCACCGATTCAACAAACCTGATTCGTATTGTTCAGGAATCGCAACCCGATGAAATATATAATCTGGCAGCACAAAGTCATGTTAAGGTCAGCTTCGAAACACCTGAATACACTGCAAATTCCGACGCATTGGGAGCATTGAGACTGCTTGAAGCCATCAGAATATTGAAACTTGAGAAAAAAACACGTTTTTATCAGGCTTCAACATCAGAATTATATGGGCTAGTACAGGAAATTCCGCAAACCGAAAAAACACCGTTTTATCCCCGTAGTCCATATGCAGCTGCAAAATTGTATGCCTACTGGATAACGGTAAATTATCGCGAAGCGTACGGAATTTTCGCTTCCAATGGAATTTTATTTAATCACGAATCGCCAATGAGGGGCGAAACTTTTGTTACCCGAAAAATTACCCGGGCTGCAACAAGAATAGCCATGGGCTTACAGGACAGATTATTTCTGGGAAACCTTGATTCACAACGCGACTGGGGGCATGCCCTCGATTATGTAAAGGCAATGTATCTGATTATGCAGCATGGTAAACCGGATGATTTTGTAGTGGCTACCGGAGTAACTACTAAAATACGCGATTTTGTTATTATGGCTTTTGCCGAATTGGGAATTTCGCTTGAATTCCGTGGAATCGGAGTCCACGAAAAAGCTTATGTTGCAGAATGTTACAATCCCGCATATGCTGTTAAAAAAGGGCAGTGTGTTCTCGAAATTGACCCGGGTTATTTCAGACCCACTGAAGTTGAACTATTGATAGGAGATGCAACCAAAGCACGTACAGAACTTGGCTGGATACCGGAATATTCACTCGATCTGCTGGTAAAGGAAATGATTGCTCACGATCTGAAATTACTGAAAAACAACCAGAACTATTTTTAAAATGGATGAAACTTCAAAAATATATGTAGCCGGCCACACGGGTATGGTAGGATCTGCTATCATGCGTCAGCTTAGAAGTAAGGGTTACAGTAATCTGTGTTACAAGGACATCACTGAGCTAGACCTTACAAATCAGCAACAAGTACTTGAGTTTTTCTCCGCAGAAAAACCGGAATATGTGATACTGGCTGCTGCCAAGGTAGGTGGAATTGTGGCCAACAATACTTACCGAGCCCAGTTTATCTACGAAAATTTGATGATCCAGAACAATATTATTCATCAGAGTTATTTACATGGTATTAAAAAACTCTTGTTCCTGGGCAGTAGTTGTATATATCCCAAATTAGCACCACAACCACTTACCGAAGATTATCTGCTTACCGGTGAACTGGAGCCCACAAACGAACCGTATGCAATAGCCAAAATTGCCGGTATCAAGATGTGCGAAGCATATCGCGACCAATATGGCTGTAATTTCATTTCGGTTATGCCAACCAATTTATATGGCCCAAACGATAATTTCGACCTCAATAATTCGCATGTTTTACCGGCTATGCTACGCAAGTTTCATGAAGCCAAATTAAACAATTCGGAACAGGTTGTTTTGTGGGGAACGGGGTCTCCGCTGCGTGAATTTATGCACGTCGACGATATGGCAGCGGCATGCATTTTTCTGTTGGAAAAATACAACGGCCGGCAATTTGTTAATATTGGTGTGGGTGAAGATATCAGCATTAAAGAGCTTGCAAATGTGATTTGTAAGATTACCGGTTTTAATGGCACTATTGTCTGGGATACAACAAAACCTGATGGCACTCCGCGAAAACTATTAAATGTTAACAAGTTACATTCTATGGGATTTCGTCATTCCATCGCATTAGAACAAGGCATTGAAAGTGTTTACAAAAACGTTTTCCTAAGCAATTCATGAAAAAAGTACTGCTTTTGGCATACGATTTTCCACCATTCAACTCCGTTGGGGCTTTTCGCCCTTATGCATGGATGAAGTATTTTCATGAGTTTGGGGTTTATCCATTTGTGGTTTGCCGAAACTGGGATGAAATTGGCCACCAGCCATCGCTCTATACAAAACCGTCCCTTCAGAAAGAAGCCATTGTTGAAACCACACCTGTATATACGCTTATTAAAGCTCCATACAGAGGTAACTTCAGGGACAGGTTAATTTACAGTCATGGAATTAAAAGCGGTTTAATACGGAAATTATTAAGCCTTATTTATTCCATTTGGGAGTTTCACTCGTTGCGTTGCGATGCAAGAAGTGAAATATTTTACGAAGCTGAAAAGGTAATTTCAAATAATAAAATTGATTTTATCATAGCTTCCGGAGAGCCATTTGTTCTTTTCAGATATGCTCATTTACTTTCGAAGGCGCACAATATTCCTTGGATTGCCGATTATCGCGATGCCTGGACAACAAA
>JAGOLH010000040.1:0-12262 GCA_017994175.1 Bacteroidales bacterium
GTTCTTCGCTGCTTAATGTTGGATAGATTGGTAAACTTAAACAATTTCGGTAGTAATTCTCTGCGTTTGGAAAATCACCCGGCTTCCATCCAAGTTTTCGGTAATAAGGCATCAGGTGCAGGGGAATATAATGTACCTGAGTAAATATGCCATACAATTTCAAATATTCATATAGTTCTTTTCTTCGATCCACTTCCACAATATATAAGTGGTAAGCATGCCCCTCGACCACTCCCGACTGTCCCTTGATAAACGAAATGCTGCGAAATGCTTCATAGTATTTCTTAGCTATTTCTTTCCGCCGTTTTAAACCATCATCAGCTCTTTTAAGTTGTGAATGCCCTAATGCTGCCTGAAAATCGGTAAGGCGGTAGTTAAATCCCAATTCCTGCATTTCGTAGTACCATCCCCCATGGTTTTCAATAAGGAGGTCCGGCGACTTTGTTATTCCATGGGTTCTAAGCAATATCAATTTGTTGTATAGTTCTTCGCTATTTGTGGTAATCATCCCTCCTTCTCCGGCAGCAATGTGCTTTACCGGGTGAAAAGAAAAGATGGCAAGGTCGCAATATTGTCCACTGCCACAAGAAACTTGGCTATTTTTGCAATAGTTAAAATAGCCTCCCGGGGCATGACAGGCGTCTTCAATAATCCAAAGTCCGAATTCATCGGCAAGTTTTCGAAAAGCTACGATATCCACTGCCCGTCCGGCAAAATCAACCGGAATTATTCCCTTGATGGTACCAGAATTATCATTTTTTAATATATGGCGAACCGATTCAATATCAAGTAAGTATGTTTCGGGGTTAATGTCCGCAAACACTACCTCTCCTCCACAATACCGCACACAATTTGCTGAAGCTGCAAAGGTTATGGGGGTAGTAATTACTTTATCACCTTTTTTAACTCCAAGCGCCAAAGTACACAGGTGTAATGCCGCAGTACCATTGGCTACTGCAACAGCATATTTGCTGCCAGTATAATCAGCAAAAGCTTCTTCGAACGCGGCAATGCGCGGACCTTGTGTAAGAAAATCTGATTTCAGTGTTTCAACAACCGCATTAATGTCATCGTCGGTTATATGCTGCCGACCATAGGGTATCGGCTTCATAATGCTGGTTTAAAATTCGGATCAACGTATTTGATTATCAGTTCACGCAGTTGTTTTTCATCAATCCATTCAGAATTTTCGCCCGAGTTATACTGAAAGCCCCTGGGAACCTCTTTGGCTTTATAGTAATCCAAATATCTATCTTTGTGTGCTCCTGCCGACAAAATGGCATAATATTTTCCTATATCAATAGTGTAGAACGAATCGCTGGTGGTAATCATTTCTTCGTGTATTTTTTCTCCCGGACGAATTCCAACATATTCGAGCTTCGCGTTGGGAGCAATGGCTTTTGCTACGGTTTCGATTTTGTATGATGGAATTTTCGGCACAAATATTTCCCCTCCGATTGCATTTTCGATAGCCCAAAGAACCATTTCAACACCTTCTTCGAGCGAAATATTAAAACGCGTCATCTCCTTGTCGGTAATTGGTATAACTTCTCCCCGCCTCGCCTTGTCCATAAAAAAGGGTATTACCGAACCCCTTGA
The DNA here is from genome assembly GCA_017994175.1 of Bacteroidales bacterium. Taxonomy (GTDB): domain Bacteria; phylum Bacteroidota; class Bacteroidia; order Bacteroidales; family ML635J-15; genus JAGOEF01. The sequence goes on from JAGOLH010000040.1 coordinate 1,600, forward strand.
GCCCATAACATTACCATAGCGCACCACAGAGAACCTCAAATCTCTGCTCCCTTTAATATTATTGGCAGCTATAAAAAGTTTGTCAGAAACCAATTTGGTTGCTCCGTAAAGATTTATTGGAGCTGCAGCTTTGTCCGTCGAAAGAGCAACAACCACTTTTACCTGACTTCCAAGCGCTGAATCAATTACATTTTGAGCCCCATTTATATTTGTTTTAATAAATTCATCGGGGTTGTATTCTGCGGCGGGAACTTGCTTCAGCGCCGCTGCATGGATAATTACATCAATCCCCTGACAGGCTCTTTTAAACCGGGGATAATCGCGAACATCTCCAATAAAAAAACGAACCTGCGGATATTTAGCAGATGGGTACATCTGAGCCATTTCAAACTGCTTCAGTTCGTCTCTGGAGTATATAACCAGGCGTTTAACCTCAGGGTACCTGTTAAGAATGGTCTCTATAAATTTTTTTCCGAAAGAACCCGTCCCTCCGGTAATTAATACAGATTTATTGGTCAACATAGTGCAGCACGATTATTATTAAGTTAATTACATTGCGATAATGCAGGAATTTTTTTCAAAAATAACAAGATTTTGCAAGTTTGCATGCGGTTAATGAATAAGAAACTTAAAATACTGGTTTAGCAAACATTCGGGTGTATTAATGTTAATCATATCATTATGATTTACCTATCCCAGAAATCCTTTTTCTACCAAACTGATAAAAACATCTTGGTTCAATAAATATTACTTTATTTTTGTGTTCAGATTATTCACTAAAAAACAACACATTATGTTTTCAGGAATTGTTGAAGAAACTGCAAAAATCGTCAAAATTGAACAGGAACAGAGCAATTATCATTTCTATTTAACTTGTTCATTCGCAGGGGACCTGCACCTTGATCAAAGTGTCAGCCATAACGGGGTTTGTTTAACTGTGGTTGAAGTGAATAAAAGTGATAAAGTGTATAAAGTTACTGCAATTCAGGAAACCATCGATAAGTCAAATCTGGGTTTGCTTTCGGTTGGAGATGAAGTTAATGTGGAACGAAGCATGACCATGGACAGGTTGCTCGACGGGCATATGGTACAGGGCCATGTTGACCAGACTGCAGAATGCATAGAAGTTGCCGAAGCCGATGGAAGCTGGTATTATACGTTCCGATATGATAGTTCCAAAGGTAATATCACTGTCGAAAAAGGATCGGTTTCGGTGAATGGCGTAAGCCTTACTGTCGTGAATTCTAAAAATGACCGGTTTTCGGTTGCGATTATTCCATATACATGGCAAATAACCAACTTTCATAACATAAAAGCAGGAACCATTGTGAACCTGGAATTTGATATTATTGGGAAATATATTCAAAAAATAATGGCAGGGTATCTCGAAAATTTCAAAAAATAAGCAAGAGAATTTTTAACAGCCTGTTTTGAACCTGAAAAAATACATAAACAACATCACCGGACTGCAGGCATTCCAGCTATTACGGTTTGGGATGCTGCTGCTTATCAGCATTGTATTTACAAAAACCAAACTTGGCGTTGGCGAAATCGGTATTTACGAAACCTTCCTATTAATCGCAGGAGGGGTAAGTTTTTTCTGGATTTCGGGTATTATTCAGTCATTTTTGAGTTTTTATAAAAACCCCGGGGGTGAAAACGGATCAAAATCTTCAGATATTTTCAACACTGCCTTGATTTTAACAATCCTCAGTATTCTGGCTGCGCTTTTTATCTTTTTTTCTCGTTCGTTTCTGGCCGAATTACTTAATCTCACCGGAGGGCAAATACCCTATCTGAAAATTTTACTCATGTATGTGGTACTTTCCGGGCCAGTGAACCTGATAGAATACATTTATCTTGTCAAAAATAAATCAGGTTGGATTATTAAATACGGGCTGATTAGTCTTAGTCTGCAATTCTTCTGTGTTACAACACCAGTATTGCTTGGATTTGATCTGGGATACGGATTATATGGGTTGGTACTGGTAAATATTATCCGCTTTATCTGGTTAATGGTCCTCGTTTACAAATACTCCAGGCTCAGATTATCGAAAGACTATCTAAAAAAACACCTGTATATTGGCAGTCCGCTGGTACTCAGTCTTTTACTCAGTGGAAGCGCCCAATATATCGATGGGTTTCTTGTTTCGAACTACTATAATGAAGCTACATTTGCAGTATTCCGATATGGTGCCAGAGAATTGCCATTTGTAATACTACTTGCAAATGCTTTCAGCAATGCATTTATCCCTGAATTCAGCAATAATTACCAGCTGAGCGATAGCCTTCTCTCACTTAAAAACCGCAGCCTTAGGTTAATGCATTTTCTTTTCCCGGTGAGTATATGTTTTCTATTGCTTAGCAAGTGGTTGTATCCCATTGTTTTCAATCAGAGTTTCACCGAAAGTGCCGAAGTATTTAATATTTACATTCTGATAATAATTAGCCGAATGGTTTTTCCACAAACAATATTGATTGGCCGGCAGAAATCAGGTATTATCATGTTTGCTTCATTTGTTGAGATTGTTGTAAATGTTTTTTTCAGCGTGTTATTCATCAGAACTATCGGAATGCTCGGTGTTGCATATGCAACAATTGTGGCGTATTATCTCGAAAAAATATTGCTGATTCTTTACCTGCGCTATAAAATGCATATCCACCTTAAAGATTATACTGCTGTTCGCTGGTTTTTAATTTACTCACTACTCACCCTGGCTATTTATGTGATGGTGAGTTTTGTGTTCCGGTAACACTTTCATTGCTTTCCAGAGTTTTCACTGCCTGTAAATAAGTATTGTCAATTTTATTGATATACCCGTAGAAAGCATTGTCGTCGAATACATTGCGTACAATATACCCATAAACCTGACTTTTAATGTATGGCATATACTTATTCCAGTTGAAATACGAAATATAATGCTTGTTTTTGCGAATGTAAGTCCCAAACTCCGACATGGTATATCTACTGTCGAGCACCATGATAAGTGAATCGACTGATGAAATACCTGAAAACAATTCCCTGTTTTTATCGGTATATTGCAAGGCAAATGAATAGGCCAGTCCAAAATCGCTGAGCAAACGCAGGGTTGGGTTGAAAAGCACACTGTCGATAGGTATAAAAATATCTGGCATTACCCCTCCTCCACCATATACCAGCCGCCCTCCGGAAGTTTTATATTGGAGTGAATCGTTCTGATCAATACTGTCGGCAACCTGAAACTCACCGTGAAGATATCTTTCCATCAATTCATCATAATAGCTCTCATAGCCTCCGGAATAGTTTTTCTGTATGCATCTGCCTGATGGGGTATAATACCGGGCGGTAGTCAAGCGCAACATTGACCCGTCTTTAAAAATTGTTGGTTCCTGTACGAGGCCTTTGCCAAATGAGCGCCTTCCAATTATCCATCCCCGATCGTTATCTTGTATCGCTCCTGCAACAATTTCGCTTGCCGAGGCAGAGAATTCATCGATTAATACGGCGAGATTAACATCCACACAAACCGCCCTCTTATCGGTAGCATACACAGAATTTCTAGGCCTTGAACGACCTTCGGTGTACACTATCATTTTACCGCCTTTTAAAAACTCATCCACAATATTGGTAGCAGCGTCTAAATAACCACCTGAGTTGCCCCTCAGGTCGAGAATAAGGTTTTTCATTCCTGCCTGATGCAGTTTAAATGCCGATTCTACAAATTCTGTGTGTGTGTTTTTCGAAAAACTGCTGATTTTTATGTACCCTGTTTTATCATCAATCATATAAGCTGCGTCAATACTCAGAATTGGTATTTTATCGCGGATTATATTAAAATGAAGCAGTTTATCACGTCCTTTGCGCAAAATACCCACTTTTACCGTTGTTCCCCGAGGGCCTTTGAGCAGCTTTACAACATTATCGCTTTTTATTCCTACGCCGGCTACAACACTGTCATTGATAGTAATAATTCTGTCACCAGCCTTAAGTCCCAGTTTTTCGGAAGGGCCACCGTGTATGATATCCACAACCAGAATAGTATCGTTGTTTACACTGAATTGAATGCCTATACCTTCGAAATTTCCCTCAAGGGGTTCATTAACTGCTTTTGCTTCATCAGCAGTCATATACACAGAATGGGGATCAAGCTGCCGGAGGAAATTGGGAATTGCCAGTTCAACCAATGAATCAACATTGACTTCATCGACATACTCGCTTTTCACATAATCGATGATTGTGCTTAGTTTATCTTTCTTCGGCAGTTTAAAACCCAAAACCTCCTTGGTCTGATTCCGGAACAACGCCAACGAAAGCAACATTCCGGCGATTACCGAAATGGCAATAATCAAAGGTAGAAATAACCTGTTTCGGGGCGACAACATCATACCTTAAATTTTATCACTTCAATCTTTGCCTTTTTCAGTAGCTCTATGCCATCGCGGTTATGATATTCATCAAGATAAACTACCCGTTGAATGCCACATTGTATTATTAATTTTGCACATTCAATACAAGGCGAAGTGGTGATATACAGTGTGGCGCCTTCGGAACTGTTTCCCGACCTGGCTACTTTGGTAATAGCATTGGCTTCGGCATGCAATACATACGGTTTTGTAACAAAATTTTCGTCTTCACAGTCATTTTCAAAACCCGAAGGAGTTCCATTGTATCCATCCGAAATTATCATCCTGTCTTTCACAATCAGGGCACCTACTTGTTTTCGTTTGCAATAACTGTTTTTAGCCCATATCTGTGCCATTTCAAGATAGTGTTGGTCGAACTGGCGTTGTTTTTCGGGATTCGGATGGTTTGTCATAGCCTGTTCATTAAAAGCACGTATCTGTGTTACAGTACCCGGAGCCGGGGTCGAACCGGCACAGTATTGCTACCACTGGTGTTTGAGACCAGCGCGTCTACCAATTCCGCCATCCGGGCTTGGGTGCAAAGGTAATTATTTACTGAAAACCTGCAAATTATTTCTTTATTTACAACCAATCATTAAACCTGAGAATTGTCAACATGATTAATGCCCAATAGGGTTAGACATGCAAATTCATTATGGTTTCAATAAATTTTTAATACTTTTGAAAAAACGAATGGCCATGTCTTCAAAAGTTTTCCTGCTAGACGCATATGCACTAATTTTCAGGAGTTATTACGCATTTTTCAAAAACCCAAGGATAAATTCCAAGGGCATGAATACTTCTGCTGTTTTTGGATTTACCACCACCCTGCTCGAGATACTCAAAAAAGAAAAACCTACCCACATCGCGGTAGTGTTCGATCCACCCGCACCCAGTTTCCGGAAAGAAATTTACCCGGCTTACAAAGCCAACCGAGAAGCTACACCCGAAGTAATAAAAATGTCGGTACCTTTCATCAAACAAATTATCGAAGCGTTAAATATTCCGGTAATAGAAATTGATAACTTCGAAGCCGACGATACCATAGGAACCCTTGCAAAGAAATTAGCCGGCCAGGGTTGCAAAGTGTATATGATGACTCCCGATAAAGATTATACTCAGCTTGTTGAAGAAAATATTCTCATTTACAAACCAGGCAGGTCGGGGTCAGAGGTCGAAATTATTGGAGTTGCCGAAGTAAAATCTCGTTTTTCGGTACAGCATCCCGATCAGGTAAGGGACATTCTTGCCCTTTGGGGCGATAGCAGCGATAATATTCCCGGAGCACCTGGCATTGGAGAAAAAACTGCAAAAAAACTCCTCGAGAAATATGGAACGGTCGAAAACCTGATTCAACATGCCGCGGAAATTTACGGTAAAGTTGGAGAAAACCTGCTGCAGTTTCGCGATCAGATTTTGCTTGCAAAACAACTTGTAACCATAAGAACCGATGTTCCTGTTTCTGCAAGGCTTTCCGATTTGGAATTAACCGAGCCTAAACTCGAAAAATTATCTTCAATTTTTGCTGATTTGGAATTTAGGACTTTGGCTGACCGGTTTTTCAGTGAATATAAAAATGTGACACATCAAGGCCAACCCGATTTGTTTTCAACAACTGTTCGTGACAATAAAAACACCGATGCAGAATTATTCTCATCTTCTGGTCTTTCTCACAAAATCATAACACCCATAGAGGCTGACTATCAATCGGTTGACACCGCATTTTTACGTAAAAAGCTTATTGACGAATTACTAAGTTCCGGGGAGGTTAGTTTCGATATCATCACCTCCGGTTTAAACCCCCTGAACGATGATATTCTCGGCATATCGTTTTGCTTTTCTGAGAAAACGGCCTTTTTTGTTTTAATGCCGGACAATAAGCCGGATACACTTAAAGTTCTGAAAGAATTCATCCCATTTTTCGAAAATAAAAATATTCTAAAAATAGGTCAACACCTGAAATTTGATTTACTATTTCTAAAAAATCATGGTATTGAAGCTTCCGGGCCTTTTTTCGATACGATGATTGCCCATTATCTTATAGAACCGGAGCAGCGCCATAATCTCGACGATCTGGCTGTTAAATATTTGAACTATGCTTCTGCCCATCTTGAAGAAATTATGGGTAAAAAACGTTTTTTAACAACCGATATTCGAAGTCTGCCTCTCGATGAAATAACAAAATACGGTGCTGAAGATGCTTTTTTGACGTTTAAGCTTAAAGCAGTTTTTGAAAAAGAGCTTACAGAACGAAACATAAAAAATTTGTTTTATGATGTAGAAATGCCTCTGGTTGCCGTACTTACCGATATGGAATTTACCGGTATATGTATTGATACAAAGCAATTGTCTGATTATTCGGTGAACCTGAAAAAAGAGCTCTCGGAGGTAGAAGACAGAATATATCGAATTGCAGGTAACCGGTTCAATATTGCCTCGTCGAAACAGCTGGGGGCAGTTTTATTTGAACAACTTAAAATTACCGACAAGCCTCCATTAACAAAAACAAAGCAATATGCTACGGGCGAAGAAATTCTTGCAAATTTTGCCAATGCCCATCCCATAGTCGGTGAAATATTGGAGTATCGCTCCATTAGTAAACTTCTCAGTACTTATGTTGAAGCACTTCCATACCTTGTTTCAGAAAAAACAGGCCGTATTCACAGTACATTCAACCAAACCACCGCAGCTACGGGAAGGCTGAGTTCGGCAAATCCGAATTTACAAAACATTCCTATTAAGGAAGAAAGAGGACGCCTGATACGAAAAGCTTTTATTCCTTGCAGTAATAACAGTCTGTTTTTTTCGGCTGACTATTCGCAGATTGAACTTCGGATTTTAGCCCATATGAGTGGCGACAAAAATATGATTGAAGCATTTCGATACCATAACGAAGATATTCATACTGCCACAGCATCGAAAATATTTCGGGTTACCAAAGAAGAGGTAACGCGCGAAATGCGTTCAAAGGCAAAAACAGCCAATTTTGGTATAATCTATGGTATTTCGGCATTTGGTTTGTCGCAACGTTTGAATATCAACCGCGCAGATGCAAAAAATCTGATCGAGAATTATTTCCAGACTTTTCCGGGCGTAAAAGAATATATCGATAAGTCTATTCATTTAGCCCATGAACGCAAATATGTTGAAACCATAATGGGGCGCCGGCGTTATCTGCCCGATATCGACAGCCGGAATGCAAACATAAGGAGTTTTGCCGAACGCAATGCTATTAATGCTCCGATTCAGGGTTCTGCCGCCGATATTATTAAACTGGCTATGATCAACATATTTAATAACATCGCAGCAAACAGGCTTATGTCAAAAATGATAATCCAGGTACACGATGAGTTGAACTTTATTGTGCCTGAAATCGAAAAAGATTTACTGAAATCTATTGTTGTTGCTGATATGGAACAAGTAGTAAATCTCAGTGTTCCGCTTAAAGTTGAATGCGGTTTTGGAAAAAACTGGTTCGAAGCACATTAGTACAACGTACTTATATAATTGATTTACAATTTATTATAAACAATAACGAATTCCTATTAAATTTTTCGTAAAAAATTTATGGATTATCTATTGTGTTTTCATCAACCGGCAAAAGACAGTTGAGTTCGGAATATTATTCATTAAAATCAGCCGGTCATGAAAACAAAAAAATCACCCAAAGCAGATCTGGAAAAAAAGAAAACCATTTTTCTGGAAATTGGCCTCATTGTTTCGTTAAGTCTGATTCTTTACGGTTTTGAATTGGGTTCTTCAGGAAAAATTGTCAATGCAAACTATGGCAATACGGTAAAAATAATAGATGAAGACATCATTCCAGTGATACCCGACCGACCCAAACCTCAGCCCGTGGAACCGGAAAAACCCGTTGCACGTACCGAAATCAACATCGTAGACAATAACCATCATCAGGACTCTGTGAATATTTTCAACAACGAAAATATCGACGACCCGGTAGATCCCCTTATCTTTACCTGGGAAACCGATACTGCCAGTAAAGATGTTGTTGAAGTAATTGAGTTTTATAAAGTTGAGGTAAAACCCCTGTTTCCCGGTGGAGATGAAGCATTATTAAAATATTTGGCCGAAAATTGTAAATACCCGGCTGAGGCTGTCGAAAACAGCGTTCAAGGCACAGTATATATCAGTTTTATTATTGATGAAAAAGGCAGGGTAACCAACCTGACAATAGCCCGTAGCATACATCCTGTGCTTGATAAAGAGGCCATCAGGGTTGTAAGCACCTTGCCTGACTGGACTCCGGGCAGGCAACGCGATATAGCCGTTCCGGTAAGCTATATTATACCTATCAAATTCAAACTGTATTAAAATTGCGAAAACAGTAGATTTATGAAGGCTTCAGGCACAATATAACTATCAAATGAGCGTTATTAAAATAAAATAATTTTGAAGAGTCAAATAAAATATTATAAATTTACCCACTTAAAAATTTTGCCCTATGCAAATTAAAAAGTCACCAAAAGCAGATCTCGAACGTCAGAAAATGATGTTTTTACAAATTGGTCTGGTTGCCGCTCTTGCAGTAATGCTTGTGGCATTCGAATGGAAAGACAGCGAAAAAGCCCTTAGCACTCTGGGGAATTTAGCGGTTGAAGACGTTATGGAAGAAGATGTTGAAAATACTTTCCGTGAAGAAAAACCGCCAGAACCGGAACCGGAACCAGAACCACAGCAAACGGTTGTTGAAGAACTGAACATTGTTGACAACGATGTAGATGTGGAAGATGATTTTGATTTTAACTCCGAAAGCGATCAAAACGACAAATCGAATACCAGCATCTCCGACTTCTCCGGTGATGAAGTTGTAGAAGAACCTGAACCAATTTCATTTGCCGTTGTTGAGGAAAAACCAACCTTTCCCGGTGGCGACGCAGAACTGATGGGTTTTATTGCAAAAAATACCAAATACCCCGAAATTGCTAAAGAAAACGGAATACAAGGTCGTGTTTTTGTGCAGTTTGTTATCGCTTCCGATGGCAGTGTTACAAAAGTTACCCTTGCACGCGGGGTTGATCCTTATCTCGATGAAGAAGCAATCAGGGTAGTGAAACTATTGCCCAAATGGACACCCGGAAAGCAGCGCGGAAAAGCTGTTCCGGTAACATTTGTGGTTCCTATCAATTTTAAACTGTATTAATATAAACCATAAGCATTGCAAACCCCGACAGTTCATCGGGGTTTTTTATTGAAATGACCAATTCTAGCATTCTCCAAAATACTAATGCCGTGCTGGTGGCGTGCGAAAGTAATGAACAGTCGCATGAAAAAACCATTGATAACCTCGAAGAGCTGGCCTTTTTATCGGAAACAGCGGGATTTAATACCTTGCGTATTTTTACCCAAAAACTTATTAAACCCAATGGTGTTACCTATGTCGGTTCGGGTAAGCTTGATGAAATAGCCGATTTTATCAGAAATAATCCAGTGGGTTTTGCAGTGTTTGATGATGAACTTTCACCAACGCAGCTCAGAAACATAGAAGATGTTTTGCAGGTTAGAATTTTAGACAGAACACACCTGATTCTTGATATTTTTGCAATGCGGGCAAAAACATCGTATGCAAAAGCTCAGGTTGAACTGGCTCAGTATCAGTACCTTTTACCACGTCTTACACGTATGTGGACACATCTTGAACGGCAAAGGGGTGGTATCGGACTGCGTGGCCCGGGAGAAACCGAGATCGAAACCGACAGGCGGGTAATACGTGATAAAATAAGTGCCCTGAAAGACCAGCTGGTACAAATTGATAAGCAAATGTCGGTACAGCGGAAAAACAGGACTAAAATTATTCGTGTTGCACTTGTAGGATACACCAATGCCGGGAAATCAACAATCATGAATTTGCTCAGTAAATCTGATTTGCTTGCCGAAAACCGGTTGTTTGCCACACTTGACACCACCACCCGAAAAGTTGTAATCAACAATTTACCATTTTTACTATCTGATACAGTAGGGTTTATCCGTAAACTTCCCCATCAATTAATTGAATCGTTTAAATCGACCCTCGACGAAATCAGAGAATCGGATTTGCTGGTACATGTAGTAGATGTTTCACATAAAAACTATCAGGAACAGATAATAACTGTCAGAAACACATTGGCAGAGCTAAATTTGCAGGATAAATCAGTATTGTTGGTTTTTAATAAAATCGACAACATCGACGATAAAATCTCAACGGATGATTTACAGAAGTCGTGGATTGCATACGAAAATACTCCCTGCATTTTTATATCAGCAAAACAAGGTTTATTTA
>JAGOLH010000040.1:12362-26078 GCA_017994175.1 Bacteroidales bacterium
GTATTGTTGGTTTTTAATAAAATCGACAACATCGACGATAAAATCTCAACGGATGATTTACAGAAGTCGTGGATTGCATACGAAAATACTCCCTGCATTTTTATATCAGCAAAACAAGGTTTATTTATCGATGAATTCAGAGGATTATTGTTTGAGTTGGTTAAGAAAATACACTTCGACAGATACCCTTACAACGCTATTTAGGCATCACGAAATTACCCACTCGATTTCTTTAAAATCAAAGCTTTTTTCAATCATTCCTTCCAACTGAAGCAGTAGTTTTCCATCATCGGAAACGCCACAAAGCCTGGCTTGGAATTCTCTGTTGTTTTTGCGAAACGTAAGTGTTTTTCCCAGCATAAATAACCGCTTGTGGTAAAGCCTGTTGATCTCAGAAACTGTTTTTTGCCGATTTCTAATAATATGCCCGGCCAAATGAGATATTTCTTCGTCGGGTGAAAACGATTTTTCCAATATCGTTTTCATTGAAATTGCAGGTATTCCGAAGTTGGGGAAATCTGTTTGGTTTACATTTAAACCGATTCCAATGATTGATTGGGTAATATACAGTCCTTCAATATTGTTCTCGATCAGTATGCCGGCAATTTTTGCTTTATTAACCAATATATCATTGGGCCATTTTATTTCAGCGGCTATGTTTTTTTCACTTAAATAGTCGATTACCGATACTGAAGCAATGCGTGTTAAATGAAAAAATGCCGATGCCGGAAGTTCATTATTACCAATTATAAGGCTCATCAGTATATTTTCACCGTAATTACTTGCCCAGGTATTGCCAGATTGCCCTCTTCCGGCCGACTGATATTTAGCCACTACAATGTGAATATGCTTACAATCGATCTGTTGCAGCAACCGGCGGGCTTCGTTGTTGGTTGAGTCCAGAATATCGTTGTAATGAATTTTCATGACGGTTATCAGATACTAAAAAAGCTGCTTTTAGGCAGCTTTTTCATTTATAAGCACATGTTAATTAAATCGGTATTTAAGTCCTATTTTAAAGCCGCCATACAATGGATTGGTGTGAAACCTGTCTTTTTCATTTTCATCGTCCTGATTATCTTCAGGTACGAAATCTGTATTATTATGGTAGCCGTCGTAGCCATCGATATTAAAACCAAGACCATTAACACCACCCAAGTCTGTTAAAATATAGTTGAATCGAACACCAAAATTCAGATACAAGGCATCGTTGACCAGAGGGATATCAGATCCGAAACCCATTGCTACACCAAACCCAAAACTATTAAACTCTTCAGCAACATTTCTTTCATCATTTCTGCACAAATAAAAGAGATCCTTATACACACCAACATCACCTATTTCATCGTCGTTATTAAAATCTCTTGTATAATTTACCTTATTAACTATGTGAAAGAGAGGTCCAAGTTCGAAATAACTATTTTCTCCGAATTTCATCATCACCGGAATATCGAAAGTGTTCATAGTGGTATGCGATTTATAACCGGCCTCATCATCTGTCAGCCACACGTCTATTTCGCCATCGTATTTCTGGGTTAGCTTATTTACGTTAAAATCAACTTCTACTCCCATGTTGTCTTTAAAATTATAACCCAACACCAATCCATAATAATAACCCCATGAAACATCGGGATTTTGCCCGGCGCCATCGTCAAAAACCTGTGGGTTCATCAGCCATGTTGAATTATACGCAAAATGACCTCCGGCAAAAGCTCCTTCCTGAGCATTAACACCGGTAACAAACATTGCTATTGCAGCAAGAAATAATAGTTTTTTCATAATTATAGATTTGAATTAACCCTTCAAAAATAAATTAAAATTAATCAGAAAGCAAAATTTAATGCACATTCTATAAAATCGGCCTGAGCAAAATTTGATTTAATGTAAACACCAAGTGCAATATCGAAGCCAGAATTCAGTGGTTTAAAAAAATGATATTGTAAGCCCAGCTTATTACTGTTGAATGATTTTATTATTTCATCCATGCTGAGTTTGTTATCGTAGTATAGTGCATATTTTCTGTAAAAAGGTTTGTATATATCTATTCCAAATTCAGTATAAACACCCAGTTTTCCAAACAAAAACTCATGTGCACCATAAATTGTAATCATACAACTTTCGTAAAACAGACTTTTTTCACCGAAAACTTCCTGATCAAGTAAAAAATGATAAAAACTGCTGTAATAAGTAAAATTAACGCCAAACGAAAGATAAGCAACTGCAGAATAGTTGTGTGCTGCACCTATTGAAACAACGGTATTTTTGTACACCGGACCACCATACGGTTTCGCTGATTCACCAAATTGATGAAAACCATTACCATAACGAATAATTGCTTTGGTTTTTATGTCGTTGTACTTTGTTTTTGTCAAAGGAGGCCTCCGCAATTCGTCGTTGAAGTTATAAGTGGCTCCTGCCGATACCTGAGGCATATTGATGCCTATATTAGGTAATTTAACATGCCCATTCGAAAAGTGTATCAATCCGAGACTAATCTGAATTGCAAGGCGGGGTGAGTATAAAAAACGGTAACAGACGTCTGCTTTGGCAATAGCCGTTACATGAGAGCCAATAAGCATGTTTAAATTGTTTGTAACCGGGTGGTAGGGATTCGAAAAATAAGCTATACCCAGCGCTGAAGTAATTCTACACTGATGTTTGTTTTTGTTTTTAACGATAAACGAAGCTTCGGGATAGATGGCAATTACATCGCCAATGATTTTATTATTGTTTCTAGCAAAAAATAATCCGGCACCTACACCTGGATAATTGTAATTTTTATGCCATGATTTAACATTGTTGAGTTGTTTTCCGAAATGTACACCGAAATTAAAATTGGGCTTTAAGTCGGGTAAACGTGAATAAGATTTTAGTACGTAAGAAGTACCAATATCAGCTGAAACAAAGCTTATATTTTCGGTTTCCTGAGCATTTAATGTTGTAAAGTATGCACCTAAAACCAAAATACAAATGATGCTGATAATAAACTTTTTCATGCCATTGGTTGCAGATTACGATAATAATAACATTCTTTCGATAGATGTGCGTGCTTTTCGACTGATTTCTTCGTTTACCAGTACTTCGTAATATTCATTTAACAAGCATTTATACAGTTTTTCGATGGTATTTAATTTCATAAAACTACAATCGTTACATCCACAACTGCTGTCGATAGATGGTACGGGTATAAATAGTTTTTCCGGGGAATTTTTTTTCATTTGATGCAGGATTCCTGATTCTGTGGCTATAATAAATGTTTTACTTTCCGACTTGATTGAATACGAAAGAAGTGCATTGGTAGAACCAATAAAGTCGGCAAGTACTTGTACAGTTTTTTCACATTCCGGATGGGCTAAAACCAAAGCATCGGGATACTGTTTTTTATAATTAATAATGGCTTCTACACTAAATTGTTCATGCACATGGCATGCACCATTCCATAACAACATATTTCTTCCTGTTATGCTATTTATATAGTTTCCCAGATTTCTATCAGGTGCAAATATTATTTTTTCATCTTTCGGAAGCGTATTGATGATTTTCATAGCATTTGATGAAGTTACGATAATATCGGAAAGTGCCTTTATTTCGGCAGATGTGTTCACATAACTCACCACTGTATATCCTGGATAATTTTTTAAATATTTCTCAAATTCAAAGGCATTGCATGAATCGGCTAATGAGCAACCCGAGGCAGGATCCGGAATAAGAACTTTTTTATCAGGTGAAAGAATCTTTGCAGTTTCTGCCATAAAATACACTCCAAGAAAAACAATAATATCGGCTTTGGTTTTGGCAGCTTGCTGCGACAACTGAAGACTATCGCCTACAAAATCGGAGATATCCTGCAATTCAGAGTTAATATAGTAATGTCCGAGTATAACTGCATTCTTTTCTGTCTTAAGTTTCAGAATTTGCGAAATCATATCTTGAGTTTCAGTATGCATTAATATTATTTTAATTGATTAAATTTATAAATGAAATATCTATTATTATTGTCTGTTCATTCGTTTAAAACAAATTTTGGTTTTAGTTGCAAATGTAACTTATAAAAAGTAATTCATACTTGTAAACAGCGAAATTCGTTTTTGTAATCTGACATTTAATAGGTTATAATTTTAATTAACAATGGTTAATTTCGTTTATTCATGTTATAATTTAATAAATATTTGACTTTAAAATTAGTTATTCCTGTTAATGCTATTCTCACTTTTTCTAATGAAATATTATTGCATTAATGATAAAAAAAAACATACACAGGTTTAAATCATGAAGCAAGTAATTATTTTCAGAATATGTAACTTAAAATTCACAGGAAAAATGAAAATTAGTTAATTATCGAGTATTCTGATTTATAGAATATTACAAAAAGTAATTAATATAATTAATTGATTGCTAATAAATTAACTGATGTTTATAACTATTTTGCAATAAGCAGATAATAGTCTTTTTTACCTTTTTGTACAATAATAAATTTATTGGAAATAAGATAATTCACATCAATTACAATATTCAAATCGCTGATTTTTTGTCTGTTAATGCTTAAACCACTACCTTGGATTGTACGCCGTGTTTCGGCTTTCGACGGAAAAACAGAACAAAAATCAGTAAGTAAATCCACTACTGGAATTCCCGATTTAAGTAAATTTTTTTCAAACGTAAATTGAGGTACTCCTTCGAATACCGACAAAATAGTTTGTTCATTCAAAGAAAAAACTCCCAATTCTGTTGACTTACCAAACAAAATCTCCGATGCTGATAGTGAATTATCATATTCTGCACGACCATGAACCATACAGGTGATTTCTTCAGCCAGTTTTTTCTGAAGCAATCTAATATGAGGTGCCTCGGAATGCTTTGCGATGATAGAATTGATTTCTTCCTTATTAAGTAGGGTAAATATTTTTATATACTTTGCAGCATCTTCATCGCTGGTATTTAACCAGAATTGATAGAACTTATATGCAGAGGTTTTATTGGGATCGAGCCAGATATTTCCTTCTTCGGTTTTTCCGAATTTACCCCCGTCGCTTTTGGTTATCAAAGGACAGGTAAGTGCATAGGCATCGGCTTTTTCGATACGTCGTATGAGTTCGGTGCCGGTAGTGATATTTCCCCACTGATCGCTGCCACCCATTTGCAGTTTACATCCATGTTCACGATAAAGATGCACAAAATCATATCCCTGAAGCAACTGATACGAAAATTCGGTAAACGACATACCTTGAATAGAATCACCGGATAGTCTTTTTTTAACAGAATCTTTTGCCATCATGTAGTTCACTGTGATGTGTTTTCCAATATCTCTTACAAATTCCAGAAAACTATAGTTTTTCATCCAGGAATAATTATTTACCAGCAATGCTCCTGAAGGAGAATTTTCGCTAAAATCGAGAAATCGGGCAATTTGTTTTCTGATACAATCTTCGTTATGTTGTAGTGTGTTTTCATCAAGCAAATTTCTTTCATTCGACTTCCCCGAAGGATCGCCAACCATACCGGTTGCGCCACCTAATACAACAATCGGTTTATGTCCGTTTACCTGCAAATGCTTTAGCATCATAATGCTTACCAGGTGACCAATATGAAGTGAATCGGCAGTAGGGTCAATGCCAACATAGGCGGTAACCAATTCTTTGTCAAACATTTCTTTCGTTCCGGGCATGATATCATGTATCATTCCCCGCCATTCCAGTTCATTTACAAAATTCATACTGATGATATTATGGGTCTGAGTTTTAAAAAGTTTTGTTTATAATCAATTTACTACAATCAACAGAATTGTCCGTGTCGATAAACTGAATAAAATATATTCCATCGGTCAGATGGCATAGATTCAGTGTAAACAGGTTTTTATTTTCGATAGATGCACTGTAAACGATATTACCTGATATATCGGTTATTCTGAGAATTCCACTTACAAATTTATCGAAGCTTATTCTGATTATGCTTTGTGCTGGATTGGGGGATACTTTCATGACAGAATTGTTGTTTTTTGTTACTTCCGGTACCTTAATCCAGGCATCCCAGTTTTTTATACCAAGAGCGTATTCACCGCTAAGCAGATTTTCGGTTGTAATTCGTTTTACAACGGTTGAATTTGTGCTTTCAACAATTTGCCATTCAACAGCTTTCGAAGAACGGTACATAAGAACCAGTGAATCGAGGCTGTTATTGATAAAATCATTATCCAGATAACCCGTAACCGATGAGTTTGCAGCGTTTCCATATTGGAATTCTGCTTTCATGGTACTATTTGCAACGAAGTTGCCTTCAACTGTCCAGTACCTGTTATTTGCCAGAAAAATTCCCGGTATTTTTGTTTTCATCGTGTCGGGTGGCACCCAATTATGAGTAATCCGAATAAATACAGAATCAGCCGATAAGGTAAGTGGCTTAATGCGTATGTAGCATTTTGCCAGATTTTGTGTATTGGTATTTTTCAAAAACATGTGCTGGTCGATAGTTGCATCCGAAATGGTTTCGTAATAATCGCAGAACGAGAACACAGGGTTAAAAGTCAGTTGAAACGAAGCGTTCCCTGTTTCACCGTCAAAATAAACCCAGCAGGTTGTGTCGTTAAAGTTTTCGTCAATAAAAGTTATAGGAACCCGGTTTGAATTAATAAATTCGGTTTTTCCTCTGAGTTTTTGCTTTACATATACAGTTACATCATACGACTTGGAGTTGGTAACCGTTGTAACTGAGTCAATCGAATAATGTGGAAACCCCGGAGAAAACACCCAGCCATCAAACCAATCAGTCAAGTCAACACCGGTATAATTGGTTAAAAAATCTCTCATTTGTTCCGACGATATGGCGTTAAAACGATATTCTTCTAATAACGCAGTAATGGCATTAAAGAATAACTCATCGCCAAGATAACCTCTAAGTGCATGTGCCACACTGGCTCCTTTTTCGTAAGCCGTCGTACAATAGGTTTTATCAATTGGAATAGCATTAAGACTTAAAAAGCCGCCATCTTCGATATGAGCGTAACGAAGCACTTCGGAGTGGTAATCGCGACGGTAATTCAGCATATTTATACGGCCAAACAAAAATTCTCTGAAAATAGATTCTGAGTATGTTGCCCAGCCTTCGTTTATCCACATATCGGCTGCTGTGCTGCATGTGATTAAATCTCCAAACCAGTGGTGGGCAAACTCGTGTGCAATAAGATCCTGATACGAAGTATTTCCTGTAATGGCAAACGTCGGTAAAGCAATATTTGTAGCATGTTCCATAGCTCCTGAATTAAATGGAACAGCAACATATCCTACCCGTTGCCAACGATATGGTCCGAATTTATGTTCAAAAATCGAAATTATTGTATCGAGATTTATAAATGTACCTGCCACATTACCCACAGAGGTGGGATAAACATACAATTCAACGGGAATATCTCCTTCGATACCATGATAGGTATGCTCCACCAAAGAGTAATTGCCTACGGCAACCGATGCAAGATAGGTAGGTATTTCGTCGCTTAAAAACCATTGGTATGTATGTTTCCCGTTTTCAACTTCTGTAACATTCAGCAATTCCCCTCCGCAAATTGCCATATGATTTTCGAGTACGGTGATATTGCAGTTATAGGTTGCCCTATCGGTGAAATTATCAACACAAGGAAACCAAACCCTGCCATAGTTGTGAGGAACATCCTCAAAGCCAACGCCTAAATTAAAAGCCCTGTCGGCAGTGAAATAAAAACCCCCCCAGCCCGAAGGATCAATAACCGGATGACCGTGATAATATACCGCCATATAGAATGTATCTGTCGGAGTTATTTCAACAGAGGGAGTTATTTCAATAAGGGTATCATTATATGTATAGCTTATAACATCGAAATCATCAGAAACTATTGAATCGATATCCAACGCTAATAAATCGAGAGAAATAACACCAAGGTTATTGCCATCTGCAGAAAATTGTAAAACAGTACTACCCGATACGGAAGCCCCTGCAAAATCGGTTATTTCAAGGTTTATTGTATAGTTGATAACATTTGGATAGTTATTCTGAGCCTGTAAAAAAGCAGAAAACCAAAGAGTGAAAAAAAGTATGAGAAGTTTATTCATATAGACATATTTTATTCCAGTAATTGTTTTTATTGTCCAACTCTTAAACCGAATTATCAAAAAGGCCTTTTTGCTCAGGTTTCATAAAACGGTTCAGGTGACGATAAGCGAGTTCTGTAGCTTCGCGTCCTCTGGGGGTACGTTTAATAAAACCTTCCATAATAAGAAATGGCTCATACACTTCTTCTATTGTTCCTTCATCTTCACCTACGGCTGTGGCAATTGTTTTAAGTCCAACCGGACCACCCGAAAACTTATCTACAATAGTTGTGAGTATTTTATTATCCATCTGATCCAGCCCAAACTGGTCGATGTTCAGGGCATCAAGAGCATGACGGGTAATGTTAATTTCGATTGAACCGGTACCTTTTACCTGAGCAAAATCGCGTACACGACGAAGCAGGGCATTGGCAATACGGGGTGTACCACGGCTCCTGCGCGCAATTTCTGTAGCTGCATTATCGGTAATAGCAATTTTCAGGATGGCTGCCGAACGGAGTATAATGCTTTTCAGTATATCGGCATCGTAATATTCGAGATGACAGGTAATTCCAAAACGAGCCCTGAGCGGACTGGTAAGCAATCCCGACCGGGTTGTGGCTCCCACTAGAGTAAAAGGTAACAACGGAATCTGAACCGAACGGGCAGCCGGGCCTTTATCAATTACAATGTCGATACGATAGTCCTCCATAGCTGAATACAGATACTCTTCAACAATGGGACTTAAGCGGTGGATTTCGTCAATAAAAAGAACATCGTTGCGCTGCAGGCCGGTTAGTAAACCCGCCAAATCGCCGGGTTTATCAAGTACCGGACCGGATGATATTTTCAATCCTACCCCAAGTTCATTTGCAATAATGTTTGCAAGTGTAGTTTTACCCAGACCGGGAGGCCCGTGCAAAAGAACATGGTCGAGCGATTCTGAGCGCATTTTTGCAGCTTCAACAAAAACAATCAGATTGTCAATGATTTTTTGCTGACCGTTGAAATCGTGAAAAGAGTCCGGTCGTAACTGACTCTCTATTTCAAGGTCTGTAATACTGATATTATTTTTGTCCTGTGAGTGAATTATTTCATCCATACCGGTTTTATTCGTTAAAAATGCTCCTGCTCTTCTTTGTATATACCAGCATCGGCCTCTTTTATTTTCTTTCCGTCAATTTCCACAATTTTACCATTTTTATAGGTATAAACAAGAAACAAGCTTCCATCAGAATTGAATTTTTTCCATTTTTTATGCTTTTTGCCTGTTTTATATTTCCCCGATAACGCCACAGTACCGTCGGCATAATAATAATAATGCGCTCCAATAGGATCTCCACCCCTAAATTCTCCTTCGAAACTAATTCTTTTATCGGGGTAATAGTATTTCCAGACACCGTTTTTGTACCCGTTTTCAAAAGCACCTTCTTCGGTATGGTCGCCAACATTGTAGTACCAATCTCCGGTTTTTAATCCATCGAAATAACTGCCCTTAGAAATATAATTTCCGTTTTCGTCGTATTCAGCAACATCGCCTTCGCGTTTTCCATCAAGGTAATTTTCTTCGCGCAGAATTTTTCCCGAGGGGTAATACCATACCCAATATCCATCGGGTTTATCGTTTTTATAATTTCCTTTTTGCTCTGTAGAGCCGTTTTCGTAATAATAGTACCATTCACCATCGCGTAAATCGTTTTTATAATTACCGGTTCCCAATATTTTCCCACTTTCGTAAAACAATGTCCATTTTCCTGTTTTATTTCCGGTATCATCGAATAAGCCCTGGGCCTGTAAAACCGAAAAATCATCGTATTGCTGAGCCATTATTAGGAAGCCATCAGTATTATATTCTCTGTGAATTCCAACGGGCTTGCCTTCGAGAAAAGCACCTATGTATTTGGGTTTTCCGTTTTCGTGATACACGGTTCTAACATCGGCTTTTACCCTTAGTTCTTCCTCAACATCGCGTGTAACCGGTTCGCCATTCAGATAGCGGATTTCTTTTAAAAGCTCACCTTTTTCGTTGTATTCACGGTAATAACCATGGTATTTTCCGTTGAGATAGGTGACATCGGTTTTTATTTCGCCGTGTTGAAAAAAATCGATCCATCTTCCCTGTTTGATATTATTGGCATCGAGCCGATTGATTTTTGTGTTTTCGATAAGATAACCGTTGAAATATTCAAAAAGGCTGATTACCTGACCCGACTCATTCAACTCCTTGCCTTTTCCGTGTCGTTTATCGTTACGGTAATAAACTTTAAACTGCAGATTGCCGTTCGGATAATAATAAAACGACTCTCCCTGCCTGATTCCATTTAGAAATAATTCTTTCGACTTTAAAAAATACGCTGAATCGTTATTATTTGTTTTTTCATAAGTATACGTTAGCGTATAGCCGTTTTTCTGATCGTTGCGGTACGATATAACCTGATGAAGATCGCCGGTATTATAGTAAAACTTCCAAATGCTGTCAAGCAAAAAATTGTTTCGTGTACCTTCTGATTTTACAAAGCCGTTTTCGTAATAACTTCTCCAGTAACCATCGGGTTTTCCTTCGCGCAGAAAACCTTCACTCGACTTTTGGCCGCCGGGGTAATAGAATACTTTATACCCGTTCAGCGAATCGCTTTGCGAATATGCAATCTGCGAAACCAAACAAATAATTATTAGCAGCAGTCTAAATTTCATTACTACAAATCGTTCTCATATAAACGTACAAAGTTAAGTACAATTATGGATTATGATGCAATAAGTACCTTTTTAGGTGCCAAAATTTAAAAATCGTTTCATCTTAAACAAGTCAAAATTATTAAATCACAAGGTTTGGTATAAAAATAAAATGGAATAAATTTAAATAATGCAATTTTATAAACATTAAATGCTTAAATCTTGATATTTAAAAACAATATTAATAAGTTTGTAGCAAGAACCAATTAACATTAATCATAAAAATACAGGCGTATGAAAACAATTATTTATGCTTTGATAATAGGGCTTACTGTCTGCCTAACGTCATGTAAAATTCACAGGGAGCTTGCAACTGTGAGCTCAGGGGGAGGAGACGTGGAAAAAGTGATTGTAAAAAACAATCAGATTGACGGCGTAACCGAAAACCAGACATTATTTACTTATAAAAAAAATGACCAAACTATTATGGAAGAAGTTGATCCCATCGACTTTGTTTTGGTAAAAAAAGAAAAGGCCAAGGTGTACTGGGGTATCAATAAGGAAAGGTATGCGGTTGTTAACGTTAATAAGTATTTTTATGTATATAGCGGAGGGAAGGTTTTTCTTAAAATAATTTTAGCTCCCTTTACCTATTTTACGTCATTATTCTGGATTAAAGCAAGGGAAATTACTCCGATAGAGTATGAAACTTGCAATTACGATGATTTGTGTAAAGGACATACATATGATAAGCAAATTCTTATTGAAGCTAAAATCTGGTGTAAGCGCGACCGGATAACCGATACTGTGACGATAGTTGAAAGTTTTCCTGATGCAATAAAATTTAAAGATTACAAAGTAAAAGTTAAAAGAGGCGATGTTGAAAAAGTAATTCATGAGGTGAAAACGGAAAACAGTCAATCATATCATGTATTTAAAATTGTTGGCGATGATAATATGTTTGAAGGTAAGAACAAAGTGTGGATAATTATGGATGTTGCTATTACACCAACGGAGGAATATTATAAAAATTGAAATTAAATTTGATTAAACAAATAGTGAAAAATTATATGAGATTTTTTCCAGTTGTATTACTGATTACAGTTTTGATTGGTACATTTAATAGTTGTAAAAAGATTACAGGAACCACACGGTGCCATTTAGATACTCCAATTGTTATTGGAACAAGTATTGTTGTTAAATTATCAATTGAAGAATTAAGTAGTGAACTGCATTTACAGTATGGATTTTGCTATAGCACCACAAATGTTACTCCTTTGCTGAGCGATCCTAAACTAGTTCATAATTCTATCTCCGATACTACCACTTTGGTTGACACTTTAAAGTTACTTGAACCGGGTATGCGTTATTACATCAGAGGTTTTGTTTTGGATGGTGATGAGATAATTTATAGCTCAAATATTGTTGAGGCAACAACCATCGGTTTGCCTGCCTTGGGAAATGTAAATGTTGTTTCAGCGAACCCTGGTCTTATTGAATTCTCTTGTAATGTAACCAGCGACGGAGGGGGTATGATAACCGAACGCGGAGTTTGTTGGAGTGGAATGTCGAGCCCAACAGTAGAAAATAATAATAAGATAGTGTGTGGTAGTGGTACTGGCGAATTTTCCGGTAATATTTCAGGACTTCCTGTTGCGACATCCTATTATATGAGAGCTTTTGCAACCAATATTTCTGGTACTACATACAGCGAAGAAGTAAATTTTAAATCACTAGGGGTCGGCGATTATTATCGAGGTGGTATAATTGCATACTTTTTACAACCAGGCGATAATGGATATATTGCAGGGGAATATCATGGAATTATTGCTGCTGAAAACGATTATAACTTTTATTCGTGGTCAAATGGGGTGCTTGTTATTACAGAGGCCACTGCAATGGAGCTTGGCTATGGAAATGCAAACACAACGTTGATTGTTGATGTGCAAGGTAGTGGGACGTATGCTGCCGAACATTGTTTTAACCTCGTTCAGGGGGGCTATGACGATTGGTATTTACCGTCTTTATCAGAATTGCAAGTATTGTACAATAACAGATACGCTATTGGATTTATTGAGCAAGCTATTTATTGGAGTTCATCAGAACATGATCTGGTAGAGGCTTATGTAATTCATTTTGGGAATGGCGCAAGAGTTAAACAACATAAGCATTATCAATACAGAAGTCGTGCTATTAGGTCATTTTAAATTAATTGGGTGTAATCGTATTGAACTAGAGACACGTTTTGATTGTTTCCGAACAAGTTTTATAATGATTAAATGTAATACCTTTAAAAAATAAATACATGAAAAAGAGAACATCACTGCAATTAATCATTTTTCTGGGTTTAATGATATTATTATCTTGCCAATCGAACGATGACCAACCACAAATTGAAAAACCAAATGAAAAATTTGTTGGAACCTGGGTTGGCAATGCAGCAAGGCACAAGGTGGATATTGATTATAACAACACCTATGATACATTGTATGGACAAACTGTTATAATCGAAAAGGGAAGTGGAGATAGCGACATAATTGTTCATATCTCTGGTTCTACGATAAACACAACTGTTTCTGGTAGTAATTTTGACTTTTCAAGGTATTATGATAATGGTAGTAGTACCGGAAGTGGCGCATTGATTGGTTCGGGTACTAATTTAATTATTTTAAAGCATGATATTGTTGATTTTATCAATATCGGTGTTTACGATCAATATTATTTTACATATGATCTTTATAAATAGTATTATTTCTTAAAACAATCGAAGGGTTCTTAAAATTTGATAAGCACAAATGTTGTTTTTGAGTTAATCATTTGTGAAAACTTCAAGAGATGATTTATTTTTCAACGCTCTGATGGTCTGGCCCCCTATAAATCGGACAATTTTATAAACGGTTAAACAAAGGTACACATAAAAACGTAAATTTGTATCAGCAAGGGACAACCGAAGGGGAGTAATCTACCGATGGTTGTAGAAATGTTT
>JAGOLH010000041.1 GCA_017994175.1 Bacteroidales bacterium
GAGGTTCCAAAAAAATGTGTATTTTTATCCATTGTAGAAAAGTTTTAGCAAACCAAATCTACAAAAAACGAAGAAGCCAGACTTATGCGCTGGCTTCTTTAAAAAGTTTTTATCGGACAACAGTGTTTTTTAAATATAGTCATAAAATTTTTATAAACATCCATAGCATCAGTTTCAGACATGGTTCATATTCAGGTACTCAATTCATTGTAACACACAATATTTACCGAAATTCATTTACAAAATCCATCTAAAATTTCTCGTCTGAAATATAAATATGTTCGTATTCTAATCTGTTCCAAACTTACTTAATGCAATTCAGTAATGCAAGAAAAAAATAATGATTGGTGAAAATTGCAATTTTTATTACTTTCCCCTATTTACACCTAACCCAATTCTCCCCAATATAGCATAAACACCCATAATACAGGTAACTCGGGTGATGCGGAAACTTGATGCAATTATTCATGTATTTCTGCTATTATTTTTGAGTGCATTTTACTGCTGTGCACATACAGCGTAAGCCTTGCTATTACTTATATCCATTCAATAACGTATTCAGGATATATCAAGGATTAGTCAGGGATAAGCCAGAAATATCCCAGGGATAAGTAAGGGGTAAGTCAGGGATAAGTCATAAATAAGTAAGACATAAGTCATCTACGATTGAATAGAGGAAATTAATATCATTTAGTACGCTTAACACGGTTAACGGAAAGTGCTTATATCGCTTGATTTACATTTACAAAAAAAAGACTATGAAAAACACAGTACTCAACCCCACAATCATGTGCCGGCAGAATATTATCGGAGTTAAAGTGAAAAACGGAATCAGGATGTTCAAGGACAATTTGCATGGAATCAAGGTTATCCATGCAAATAACACCACATACCTGAAAATATGCTGGATGTGCGGTAACACCTACGAGAGCAAACGATACGATTCTGTAGCTTGTTCGCCCAGGTGCTCCAATAATATTGCCTATGCCATGAAAAAAGGCATGAACCCGCCGGCAAATATGGACCGGCTTACAAAAGAAAAACGAGTGAAAGATTTGCTCGATCGGTTTGGGTATGAATAAGAAACCATGTGCTTTTTTGGGGGGTGCAGTTCTCTTATTTGACCACCTATTTGACCACCATTTGACCACCATTTTGATGTTATAGTAAATTTCACTTAATTATAAGACCACTCAAATGCCAGGCTAAGGGTCAGTATGGTCCGAAATATCAATAATGACTTTGCTATTCCTGAGTTCAATGGAAGAAATGAAAGGTTTCAAATTACTTTATTCGTTGGTGTATTTTTCTATCACTTTCAAATCACCTTTATCTCCTCACCTCGTTCGTTAATCAATGCCTTGGTATAGTCGGATTTTGTTACCAATGAGAATCTGTTATAAAATGGCTCAATAGCGTTGTATCGGACATTATAAATCTGTTTGCCTGATTTGTCGACATGAAACCAGCCCATTGAATCTCTTGCCGGAGCAAAGCCCTTATGAAATACACCCAGATCAAGATATAACAGCCCGTTTAAGTCAGAGCCATCGAGCCGTATGTGCTTCCATCCATCTATGGTTTTTACACAAGCTATGCCATCATAAAAATCACCGGCATACAAATAATTCTCATTGTAAATTCTTTGGCCATATATATCGATATGATAATAATACCCTTTATGGTTTCTAACTGCACATACCTTCTGCTGAAAGTTGCCGCACCAGGCGAATGTTTCTTCATAAACTGGCTTACCATTCGAGTCGATGTGAAAGCAGTCTTCGGATGTTTCCACGGCAGCACGATTATAGTAAAACCCAAACGTTCTTACATATCTTTCAGGGTAGAGATCTTCTCCGTTAATATTGATGTGGAACCATCCCCGATTATCACATACAGGTGCGATGCCGGGTGCATGAAAACTCAGCACATGAATAAACTCTCTGTTAAAAACAGTTTTCCCTTGAAAAAGAAAAGCATTCGCTGCTTCGTTCGTTGTAATCTCTTGCCAATTCATAAGTATTGTATTTACCATTAATAACTACTGCGTCTAAACTCATTGCATTTGCCGAATTGATTGCATCTTCAGTCGTTTGCACAATAGGCTCTCCTTTCCCGTTGAAAGACGTATTGATTAAAGCCCTGATTTGATATTGCTCATCTAAGTGTGAAAGAAGGCGAAACATAAATGGGTTCGCTTTTTCGGAGAATATAGTTTGAATGCGGGCTGTGCCATTTGAATGTACCACCCCCTGCAATTCATTTTTGTATTGCTGAAGAATATCGAAATCGAGCAACATATACTCCGACAGATGATGAATGCTTTGTAAGCCTGTGAAGATTTTCGCGTTTTTCTCCAACATAATGGGTGCTACAGGACGGTACCATTCTCTCCCTTTTATTTGCATGCTGACTTTTTCTGACAGCTCTTTCGATGAAGCAAGGCAAAGAATACTCCGGTTCCCTAAGGCCCTGGGACCTGCCTCGGCATAACCGTTACAAATACCAACGATTTTACCTGCTGCAATAGCTTCTGCCGTTTTTAATATCTCGTCATCCGACAAATTATAATCTGCATTACAACCATAGCTGTTGATATACGGTGACTCAATGCTTACGTTTTGTCCATGTAAATAATCCCAATAGCACGCTGCCCCAATCGATAATCCCGAATCGTTACAGCAAGGACTGATAAAAACATCTCGAAACCATTTGTTGGTTACGAGTTCAGCGTTGGCAACAATATTCAGGGCACAGCCTCCGGCATAATACAGGTAATCGGCACCGGTTTGAACCGCCAGCTCTTTGATTTTGGATAGAAGTTCTTTTTTAAACGTTTCTTGCATACATGCAGCAAGGTCGAAAAGAAAAGGATCTTTATTGTTATCGAAGTTTCCTTCCCATCCAAACATCTTTCTTGCTTTTGTGTAGAAATCATGTCTATCGCCCCAGGCATCCCTAAAGTAATTATGTTCTTGTAGCCAGTGCATAGTTTTTGCATCGGGCTTTCCCCATGAGGCATATCCCATTAGTTTCCCCGGAACACTGCAATGTTCTCCGGGTTCTGCATTCATCATGGCAAACGAAAGTCCGTTGTCGTTGTATAATTTCGAAAGATGTGAAAGTTGCCAATGGCTTTCGATTTGCGATAATAATCCGTTTTTATAGTGAAATGCCGCAAAGTTACCTGTACTTGAACCTCCATCGAAAGATATCAGCAATGAGTTTTCTTTTAGCTCACCTGTGAAAGCAACTGCCGAAAACACATGGGCAATCTCATGGCTGATGGAGTATGCTTCAGCTTCGAATCCTTCCCAAGGTTCTGGTTGAATCCAGCAATATCCTTTTTCCGGCTTGGTTAGGTCGGTGTTCTGATTGTTGCAGTCGAAACGGATTCTTCCGTTTTCTGAAATGAAACTGCTTCCCACAAACGAATTTACAAATAGGAATAGATCCCCGGCCTGGGGTTTGGTTGTCGCACTCTCAAACAGTAGTTTTTCAATCGAACGATGCATTGTGTTATCATACTTCTTGCGGGATATTCTTTCAAGGTGGTAGTAGTCCCTGATTTTACCTGCGCTGCTAATACACAAATTATGATCGTGAACATATCCGGGATATTTAAAAATGTTACGGTCCATAATACCGTAAATCGAAAATACATTTTTCATAATGTTTCAATTTTAATAATTAAACCATCTAAATAATTCACCCAATCGGTGCCGGGAGTAAATTTTTTCCCAAATTGAGCATAAGCATATAAGGCTACAATCAAGTCATGGGTTACATAAATGTTTATTCCCTCCGGATCGCTGTTGGAGATAATCATATTGTTAAGAATGCCGGCAGCCTCATTTAAGTTACGATTCCCCGGAATTACCATGCCACTGATTAGTTTTTCGTACATGGGGGCAAATCCCATTTCTAAATACATCCGGCCGGCAAGTTTTGCATCGTTAACAAACGCTCCCGGATCACCCAGCAATGTTGACTGCTGAATATTTATATCCCGGCCATAGCCAATGCTTATGTAATCTGCGGTTTGTAGACATCGTTTTATTGGGCTACTGTAAATTTTGTTGATTTTTAAGTGAGATAATAATTTTCCATAACGAACTGAATTGCCGAAACCTAAACTGTTTAGTTCAACTTCGTCGCCAAACTCTCCGTCCGGAATTTTATCTCGGTCGGCATGCCTTATAAACAGCGCATACCGCCCGTTAGGTTCTATGTCCGATAGCTTACTTATAAGGCTTAGTTTACACCGGGTCGTCTCATCTTGCATTGTTTGCATAAATCGTAATTTTTATAATTGATTAATAGATTCAAGTAACTATCAGACTGTAAAACATCTGATAGCATTGTGTTATTAATATTCCCGAAGTCGCCCAGCTGCTGCCGTAAATTATCAGGAGCACAACAAGGTGAAATCTTTCCGGCAGCCGATATCCACAGTTCATTTCCCAGAAAAGGGCACACATACGATTCGGGAATACTGTTGGCTGTACCTTCTTGAAAAGCATCAAAATTTTCGAGAATAATATTTTTGCCTTGTTTTTTGAATTCTTCAGCCACCTTTTTTGCCCTATCGACAATTTGGTTCCACTCCAGGCGTGTTTCATGGTTCAGCTCAAACGATTGGTTTTCCATCTCTCTATTATGTACCCACAATTGATGTCCTTTAATCCTGTCGATTCCCAATCGTGCAGCCAGTTCGATGATTTGCTCAATTTCGTGCATATTGCATCGCATAAACGTCAACTGGAAGCTTATCCGACAATAATATCCGGTTTCAAGGTAATGGCGGTCGCGATAAGAAATGAAATCTTCCAGATCCCGCATAGCTTTTTTGTAGTTCAATCCTTTCATTACAGCTTCTGCTGTTTGGGCAGTTGCCCCATTCCAAGAGATTTTAATATCGCTGGTTATTGGCACTATTATTTCAGCCCATTCGGTAGCTGTTTTACGCGGGAAAGTCCCATTGTGCGTTACATTCAAATGGATGTTATTCTCTGCTGCAAGTCGGGCAATCAGTTCAAAATTTTTGCTTACCAACGGGTCGCCCATGGTGGTGGGAATAATTTCTTGAACGCCCATTTTGGCAGCCTCCCGAACAAGCTTTATAATTGTTTGTTCAGGCATAACCCTGCGTGATAATCCGGTTTTCTCCAGCAATATCTGCTTGAAATGGCTGTATTCCGAATGTTCCTCGCACATGATGCAGTGTAAATTGCAATCTTCGGGGTTGGTGTCGAGTGTTATTCTCCAAATCTTACTTTGCATCGTCAATCAGTTTTTGATAAATAGCAACAAGTGTAGCGCAATGGTCCTCAATACAGGGTACTTCTCCCTTTTCGTGATACAGGTAACCTCGGGAACCGAGTTCCTGCATTTTACCGGGATGATTGGCGGCATATTGCATTCTTTCGCAAAGGCTCAGCATATCTCGGTGCTTAAACAGCAATCCATTAACCATGTGATGTACATATTCAGCCATACCGCCGTAGTCGGCTGTAATTACCGGAATTCGGCAGGCCTGAGCTTCGTGTATTACCAGCGGTGAGTTTTCTGCCCAGATGGATGGCACAACAATGCAGTCAATGTTGTTAAAAACCGTGGTTGCCAGATTCTGATTGATGTATTCTCCGGCAAATTCAATAGGATTTTTGCTGTTTTCGGCCAAACGGCGCAAGGCATTGGTGCTTTGACCATTGGTTCTTCCGAATATTTTTAAAGCTACATTTCCTTCGAGCATCCCGAATGCTTCAATAAGCAGATTTATGCCTTTGGCAGGGATATGTGTTCCTATGTACCCAAAAGTATACCGGTCTTTTTGTATTGGCTTAACAGGTTGTAAATACTGTGTTGGGAACCCATAATCGAGATAAATAATCTTTTCGGATGGAATGCCGAAGCCGTTGATAAATCTGTCGCGCAAATATTTTGATGGTGCATGGAACAAATCAATTTTATTACAAATTTCCTGTACGGTTTTCATGCGTTGTCCTATCCACGATGCCCAGTGGTTCGAGTCCTGTATATGTGCGTATGGTGGTTCCATTCTATGCATGTAGTACAATGCACTGTCGATTTCGTTTTCAATGCCTGAGAAGTACATGGAGTAACAGCTTTTTGAACAAAGCAAATCGTTTTGCCGGTTGCACAATGCATAAAGGGTTTGACCATCAAAGTTCCGTTGCAGGAACTGCCCACGCGGACACATCAGCCAGAAGTCGTGGAGGGTGAAAAGAATGGGGGTGTTGCGGATATTCAGTTCATCTACAATGCCGGTAGAAAGGTGGTTTAAGTGCCCGATATGTGCCACATCGGGTTTCAGGGTATCGAGGATTTCGCCGAAACGGGTGTTAAGCAAAGCATGGTTATAACCATCTTTCCCTCTTGCCATATTTACTCTTATATGCCTTATACCTGAATCGGTACGGGTCTCTCTAAAATTAAAATCAAGTGCATAGTCGTTCTCTTCGCGGCTGAACAGAACTACCTCATGCTGTTTTGCCAGTTCGTTACAAACGGATTGGGTATACACCTCACTGCCTGCATTGTATTCAGGCGGATAACCGTGAATGATTTGTAGGATTTTCATATTAATTAATTATTTATCTCGTTTAATAATTGAAATTGTTGAACCATCTTGATGTACTATGATTTCGTAGGGCGGGTAGAGTGCTTCAAGGAATTTTCTAAAACTAGAATAACCATAGTTTCTGGGGTCAAAACTTGAATCAAGTTTGATAAGAGCTTCTTTCATTCGACTGGCCAATGCCATTCCCATATCGTCGGCAACCATTCTGTATGCCGATTCAATTAAGTCAGGGTTCATCGGCTTGTTCGTTACCTTATTATTAAATTTCGTCAAATCAATCTGTCCGACTACTTTTACCCCTGGGAGTTTAGGCGTCTCTGTTTTTAAGAATTTAGAATCACCATCTTCCGTGACAGTTGGAGGTGTTTCTTTCGGCTTTAGTATTTCGGTATAAATGAAGCTCTCGCATGCTTTAATTAACGCAACGGGTGTTTCACTTTTACCAATCCCCATAATAAATAAACCTTCTTCCCTTATTCTATGGGCTAAACCAGTATAGTCGCTATCGCTTGAGACTAAACAAAACCCATCAACTGACTTCAGATGCAATATATCCATTGCGTCAATAATCATGGCTGAATCGGTAGAGTTTTTCCCGGTTGAATAAGAGAATTTCTGCATGGGGCGAATTGCAAACTCATTAAGCTTGTCTTTCCACGATTTTAGATGTGGGTTTGTCCAGTCACCGTATATTCTTTTAATCGTTATTTTGCCGAATTTCGAAATTTCTGACAGCATAGCTTCTACTAATGAGGCTTCGGCGTTGTCTCCATCAATTAGTACTGCAATTTTCATTTTTGTTTCCATGGTTGTTTAGCTTTGAAAACTTATTTACCAATTGTATGCCATATTTTTTTACGGTACTTATGTTGCTGTATATCATCATGTTATTGATTTCAATAAATTATATATTATTGTAATCTATTACATTTTAAGGTAATTTATTACATTTGCAAAAACAATTTATGAAAACAGCATATATTACTTTCCATATTCATAACTACGGGATTGGATTTACCAAGAATATTTTAGGAGCCTTTTATACTGGTCATTTATTGTTTGAGAATCTGAAAACAAACTACTTAAAGCAGAAAAAATTGGAAGAGGCATTTCGAAACGACAAATGCGATAATAAGATAGTTTTTGACAAAGTGTTTTATTTACATGTAAACCAAGCAACTGTAAATAAAATTACTTCGACCCGAAGAATGAAAAAATCTGATTGTTTAGGTCGGATAAAGGATGACGAAGACATGAAAGATTTCTTTACGCAATGGAAAGAAATATTAAATGAAAGTAATTTCAATGAAAACAGCAATGAATTAGAGCATGAATTATTAAAAATAGACAATAAATTCCCAAATGAGAAAAAAGATTTATTGGACCAATATTGGAAAATAATTCATTATTATAACATCGTAGACCAATTTACATGGTTTTTCCAACATGCAAATTCTAGATCCATATATTCGAAGGAAAATGTTGAATGTGTAAATCTGGAACAGAAATATAATCTAATTGACTTGCACGACCATCGGCAAATTTGTCAAGCAATGGCAAGCTTTTTAAAAGAATATCATTTAAATGAAGAGTTTGATAGAATCATTATAAATATTTCAAGTGTAGGCTACGAAATTCAGGTAGGATGGTTTGCTTTGGCGCAGGCAGGTATACTAAATGATAAAGTGAAATTTATATCAACTTATGATAACAAAGATCAAGAAATACGCTTTAAGGACTTTATCATTAAAGAAATTCCTAAAAGCATACTTAAAGATATTTCTGATGAAATAGTAGTGAATGAACCAGATGTAGTTTCAGATAAGAGAAAGCTTGCTGAGCGTGAATTTAAAAATTATTTCGGTAAAGGCTTCTCAATTTTAATACTTGGTGAACGAGGAAGTGGTAAAACAAGATTAATACAAGACAACACAACCGTTTCAAAAGAAAAGTTTCTTAGTATTTCAGCAGCTGCGTTTGATGATGACACAAAACTTGAAGCTGAGTTATTTGGTTATAAAAAAGGAGCTTTTACAGGTGCAAATCAAGATCAAGAAGGTTTGTTCCATAAAGTTGATGGAGGTGGAATCCTATTTATTGACGAACTCCACGCTATGAGCAAAAGGGTGCAGGAAAAACTAATGTCTTCTTTATCAACCGATAGTCTTGGCAACTTTCTTTTCAAGCGATTAGGTGGAACAGAAATGGAGGAATCTAAGTTTACTATTGTTTTCGCTTCAAATAAGACAATAGATGAATTAAAATATCAGTTTTTATTACCTGATTTTTTTGACAGAGTAGTGCAATACACCATTTCAATTCCCCCATTACGCGATGCAAGAGAGGATATTGAAAGTGACTGGAAAAAAACATGGACGCATCAAAAATTTAATACAACTGTAAAATGCCCACAGAATGAGCCATTAATAGATTGGCTTAGAACATTGGATTTTCCAGGAAATTGGCGTGATTTACAAAGAATTGCCATTTGGTACGAAGCATTTTTAACCTTCACGGTTGAAGATCGCCAGCTTCTTGGGTTCGACAATCCATTGGATTATGTAAAGCACAAATACGAAACTATTTG
Organism: Bacteroidales bacterium; assembly: GCA_017994175.1. Lineage (GTDB taxonomy): Bacteria > Bacteroidota > Bacteroidia > Bacteroidales > ML635J-15 > JAGOEF01. Next base: position 9,192 of record JAGOLH010000041.1, read on the forward strand.
TTTAAGAACAATCGATAATTTGAATGAATTTGAATTCGAGTTTTCCGATGAATTAACTGCAAACGGACAAGTTGATAATTACAAAATGCAGCTCGCTTTATGGGCAAAAAATATGCATAGTAGTTTCAAAAAAGCGAAAGACCATTTTGTTGAATTGGGTGACGAAATTACCGAAAAAACCCTGTACAATTGGGCTAATCCTGAGAAAACGAAAAAGAAACATTTACCGAAGGAATAGGTCTTTTTAGCCATCCTCTCCGCCAATATTCCCCCTATCCCTTTGGATGTAACTTGTGTTATTTAGATGTCATGTGTCGTATGCTGGCACCATTGCTTACGCCAGAAGCCAAGACCCTAACCCAACAGTCAACATGGTACAGTTTACCAAGGAAATACGAGTGAAAGATTTGCTGAATTGATTTGGGTATGACTTAGAGAACGCCATCTTTATTTGGTTGGGGTCAATATAGTCCGAAATTTCCGATGACTGAAATAACCCCTACAAAAAACAATACGTCCTTAAATACAAGCTCGAAGACGTGGTAAACCTCGTCCGTCTGAAGAAGGAAATATTCTCGATCTATGGGATTGGGGAGGAGTATTTGGAGGGGTGAGGGAATCAATCAAACACACACCAATTGTTTTCATATTCTTTCAAAGATCCGTAATTAATCGCTGGCATTTTACCTGGGCTTCTTGAATCTTTATATGAAGAACCGTAAAACTTATTGATATTATTTAAAATTGTTTCTCCTTTAACAATGAAAAATGTTTCAGCAGATTTAAAATCATTAAGAAAAATAAAAACAAATATATGCTCAGAATTAATGTTTTCTCGTTTTAACAGAAAGCAATTCTTTTTTCTTAAAGTCTTTACCTGAATTGCAAATGTTTTATTGTTCCTTGAATTATATGCAAGTACATCAATTGCCTTAGCATTACCAAATGTTACGGAAGCCTGTAATCCTAGTTTAAACAATTTCCCAACTGTTAAAAACTCCCCGGCCATACCTGTAAGTTGTTGATCCATGTATTTTATTTCACTCATTTTTCATAATAACACACTTCCAAATATAGAAAATTAGATTTTTTTTTAATCTTGTTTCTATTATAGTTATTCACAACCATTTTTTCACTCTTGCAAAAACTTTTTTTCAAAAAATCACATACGACTCTACTATTTGATTTTAAAACATTGATTGTCAATATGTAAAGCCTTGTAGTGGTTAAAAAAACATCTTACTTTACTTACAATTCGAATAATTTAAGTGGCTTATGTAGTAACTTGTAGTAATAAAAATAAAGAAATTACTACAATGTATTCCCGTAATAGCAATGCTTATATGATTTTGTAGTAATGAAGTAGGGCTTGTTTGCCGATGTGTGATTGATTCTCATTTTTTGAATGAATTCAAAACGATCAATTAAGCATGATGCCAATTCATGTAATAAATTATTGCGAGAACAGCTTTTTACATTGCTGTCTAAAATCCATCCTGAGGTTAAAAGTTCCTCACTTTATCACTTTATCACTTTATCAAAATACCTCGATAAGTTTTTTCAATTTGTAAAAATTTGGTTCCCTTTTGGAATAAAACCCACGTTCCTTTTTGGAAGTAATTTTTATTTTTTGTAGCTTTGATGCGGGATTGAAAGCAAATGCAAAGTGGGGAAGTTCGATTCCCCGATGAAGTTCTTATTTTTCGTTACCATTTCGTTACCATGGTTTTTGCGTGTCGTGAATTTCTTGCACAGCAAAGGGTTTATTAAAAAACATAAAGTCCCCGTCGGACTGCAAAAAAGAGTCGGATTGAAGAAATCCGGCTCTTTTCTTTAAAACAATAATCATTTTGCCGATTTTGTTTTGGATCATTTGTTACTCGCAGGCAAGGTAAAATAAAAAGTACTTCCTTTTCCCATTTCCGATTCGAGCCGCATTGAACCACCAAGTAATTCGACGTAAGCTTTCGAAATTGACAAACCCAAACCAGAGCCTCCATATTGCCTTGTATAGCCTGTGTCGACCTGACGAAACCGCTTGAATATTTCTTCGTGCAATGTTTTTGGAATTCCTATTCCTGTGTCTGCTACAAAAAACTGAACGAATTCACCAATCTTTTCATACCCCAAAACCACGGACCCTTTTCTGGTAAATTTCAAAGCATTATTAACAAGGTTATCAATAATCTGTGTAAGCATCGATTCATCGGTTACAATTGAAAAATCATCAGGAGTATTTGAGGTAACATACGAAAAAGTGAGGTTTTGAAGTTTTGCCTTTGCAGAATATTTATTATACATCAGGGAACACAAATCTTTCACAACCAAAGCTTGTTTATTTGTCTTTACCTGTCCGGCTTCAATTGTTGAAATGCTGATAATATCGTTAATAATTCCAAGTAAATGGTTACTGCTTTTTATAATCATAGTGCTGTATTCCATCCGTTTGTCTGGTGTCAAATCATGGGATTCAAGGAGTTCCGAAAACCCAATAATTGCATTCATGGGAGTACGAATTTCGTGCGAAATATTATGCAAGAATGCTGTTTTTAGCCGATCGCACTCCTCTGCTTTTTCTTTTGCCAAAATAATTTCCTCTTCTGCACTTTTTCTGTCAGTGATATCGGTAAGTGTTCCAATATAGCCTGTGTATGCATTTCCATTAACCTCAGGGACCGCATTTCCCAAAACCCATAAAACGCCGCTCTCGGGTTTCAGAAAGCGCCATTCTGCCATAAACGGCTCCTGTGCAGTTATAGAATTATACCATAAATCAACTATTCGTTTTCTGTCTTCGGGATGAATTCTATTCATAAAATTTCCACTCGAAATGTCCTTGGGGTTTAATCTGGTCATGCTAAGGCACATAGGGTTAACATAGGTTAAATTGCCTTCAGTATTTGCGCGGAATATTCCCACAGGAGAAATGTGTGATAGATTGTGAAATAATTGTTCGCTTTCTTTTAGGGCTTTTTCGGCTTTTATGCGTTCATCATTAAGCTTTTTTAATTCCATTATGGTGTCGATGGCATGGGGTAGCCCCTGAATGTGGCTTACCGATTTAATGACATAATCGGAAGCCCCCATTTTCATTGCCTGTATAGCAATTTCTTCTGAACCTGTTCCTGTAACAATAATCACGGGGACACCGGGCTGAAATTCTTTAACGAACTGAATAACCTGCAATCCGTCGAAACCAAGAATATTGAAATCGCTCAGAACAAGGTCGAATTCTTCATTTTTCAAATAATGCTCGAATACTTCTCTGTTATCGGCTTCAATTATTTCAAACTTATCGTCTTCCCTCAACAGTGCATCTTTTACAAGAAGCCGGTCGTGCATGCTATCATCAATATGAAGTATTCTGATTTTCTTTTCCATGGTCAATAAAATTTAATTTATAATCCGGGGGCACCGATATTCAATGTAAACCAATAATCATCAATTTTTTTCACAACTTCGGTAAACCCATCAAATGAAACCGGTTTCAGAAGGTAACTATTTGCCCCGATGTCGTAACTTAATGCCCTGTCGCCATCTTCTTTCGATGAAGTCAGAATTATTACCGGTATACGTTTCAGAATATCAGAGCTCTTTATTTGCCGCAATACCTCAAAACCATCGATACCCGGCATTTTCAGGTCGAGTAAAATAAGATTAGGTAATGGGAACTCCGACCTGTCAGAAAATTTATTTCGTCCGAAAAGGTAATCGAGGGCTTCCTGCCCGTTTCTTGCTACGCTGATTTTATTTTTAAGTTTTGCTTCCCTGAAAGCATCGAGAGTAAGAATTACATCCATTTGATTATCTTCCACCAAAAGAATTGTTGCCAAATTTTCCATATATTTAGTTTTTACAAAGCGGTAATTCAATTATAAAGCGACTCCCCTCTCCAACCACAGAATCAACACTTATCGTGCCATTGATCATTGCCACAGCTTTTTGTACTGTGGCGAGCCCGATACCGGTACCCGGATATTGGTCTTCGCTGTGCAGGCGCTGAAAAATATTAAATATTTTCTCCCAATATTCTCGCGGAATACCAATACCATTATCGGCCACCGTTACAGTTGCAAAATTGTCGCTGGTAGTACAGGATATGTCAATTTGCAACATCACATCCGTACGCCTGTAAGTTATGGCATTTTCAATCAGGTTGTTAAAAATCTGCATCAGCAGGCTTTCGTCTCCTTTAACTTCTGGGAAAGATGAATCTGTTCTGAGCACTCCCCCGACTTCTTCGATGCGTTGTTTGAAATCGGTTTTTAATTTCTCTGCGATTTTGTAAAGCGAAACAGGGTGCAGGTCAATGGATTTCCGACCCAGTCTGGAATAATTCAACAAATCGTTTATTAACTGCTCCATCCTGATACTGGCTTCCACAATATAATTCATATATTGTTTCCCTTCCTCATTCAAAGAGTTGGTGTGCCTTCTTGAAAGTATCTGCGAAAAACCAAAAATTGCACGCAAAGGGGCCCTCAAGTCGTGAGAAATAGAGTAACTGAACGACTCAAGCTCTTTATTTATAGCCACCAACTGTGCGGTGCGTTCAGTAACTTTGTCTTCCAAAGTAAGGTTTAGCAGATGTAGCTCACGCGTTCGTTCTTCAACGCGCATTTCAAGTTCGCGATTATGCTTTTGCTTGTTTCTGTAAGCAAAATAAATAAGCGCAACCACTGCAAACACCAGTAAAATAATAATTAACAACAGATATAAAATCTTCCGCTGATTATGAATTTTCGAACCTTGCTCCTTCAGCACTTTCTTCTGAGCGGCAATATGTGTTTTTTGTTTTTCCAATTCCTGCTCTTGTTCTTTCAACAACTGGGCACCTTCTTCGAGCGAAGCTCTTTGATTTTCGAGGTCTTTCGATTGTAACTTAAATGTATTATTCTGCTCTACAATCTGCAATTTCTGGTTCTGCAGTTCAGCCGTTTGCTTACATAGCTGGCTTTGCTGATGTTCCAACACCAACTGTTGCTCCTGAATTTGTTTGGATTGCCGGCGCAAGCTATCTCTACCCATTTGTACTTCTTCATTCCTTTCGATCACCTCCTGCTGCAGTTTGTTCAAATTGTTTTCGAGATTTTCTGCTCGTTTTTGCAAACTTCGCAGGCTTTCTTGCCCTTCATGGTACAAAGCAGCAACGTCAACTTCAGTCCCTCCTGTAAGCACCATATCCGGCATAATGGTGATATTTTGGTTCAGAATATTTGATCTGTTAATTTTAAACAGCAGCGTACCGTCTTTTGAGGTATAAAAGTCAACCATAATTAGGTTTTCATCCTTATATTCATCACTGACAAGTAAAATATTTTTACCTTCAATTTTATCGAAAATATCCACCAACATTTCTTCGCTGTCGTTGGTAACAAATATTAGCTGGCAAGCAACGCCGGGCTTGAAAGTGGTTGCCGAACTTACAGTAATAGGTTTGCCTCTAAGGGTTTTGGTCTTTGCCAGATTGTTTAGTTCATTTATTATCTTCTGGTCCTGCCCTATTATCAAAAAGTGAAAATCAGATATTACCGTTTCGTTTTGCCACTCCACATTTTTTGCAAAATTATAGATATATGCACTCATTGCCGCCTCGCGCGATACTTGTTGGGCTTGCACATACATTGACATCAGGGTAAATGCAATAAAATAAAATACACTATGGCAGACATTTTTCATTCTTTTCTTTTAATAGTGTAATACATATGCCACCGAAAGAAGTATTGTACGTTGTGGCTGACGATAGCGATCAGGATCACGGTTCGATGTATGATAATACTCCTGATTAAGAATATTTTTTACAACCAGTTGTGATGTAAAGTTCTTATAATTCAATAGAGAAAAGGCTCCGTCGAATACTATAAATGCATCAACAAAGTTGCTTCCGGTAGATTGAATAGTTTTGGGATTTTCGCGTTGACCGACATAATGAGCTCTGAGATTTAAGCTGAAATATTCGTTCAGGAAATAACTGATCATAGCATTTGTACAATGCGGGCTTATCTCAGCAATCGGATCGGAATAAGAACAACTGTTAGTAAAGGTGTAATTCAACGACGCCCTGATTTTTCTTGAACTATATCCAAAGCTAGCTTCTGCGCCACGAATATTTATTTCACCGATATTGTACCAGCGGTAGGCATCCCCAATATATTGCTTGGTAATTGCGTTTTCGAGTTTGTTATTATATCCAGTAACCGTAAAGTTTACTTTGCGTGTAATATTAAAAACAAACGATAGCTCGAGCGACTGCATCTTTTCGGGCATTAAATCAGCGTTTCCAAGGCCATCGGTATAATCCCAAGGTTTGGGCGCCCGGAAAGCCTGAGCATACGAAAATCGAAATAAGTGCCTTCCAAGCACATAGCTGACACCAGCCCTGGGGGTAAGTACCTGATTATAAATACTACTGTAGTCGAAGCGCACTCCACCGGAAATATATATGTTTTTAAATAATGTTAGCCGTGGTTCCACAAAAACACTGGCGAGGTAATTGTTTAACAAATTAGGTCTATCCGGTCTGGGAGGTTTTAGAACAGCACTGTCGCTGTATGAATATGAAGCTTTTTCCGACAGGAATTCGTACTCAAAAGTCAATCCGCCTGTTACTGCAAAAAAATCACAAGCTGTATAATGGAGAATGTTTTCGAACCCGGTAAGGTTGTTCGGACGATAATAACCAACCTGAGCCGTGTCGAGAACGGAATATACCGAGTTGGGCATTACGGTTGCGTTGCGGTTATATAGCAAAGAACTCAAATGCAATTTGGGTGTCAGATTTCGTGAAAATTTCAGGTAGTTGTTCAAAAAGCAGATATTCCATTCGGTGCCGTAATCACGGTAAATGGTTCCTACCGACTTATTATATGTCGCTGTAGAAGCTCGTTTGTTAATGAAACCTGTTCCGAAAGTAAAGTCTTTAAATTGAATTTTCAGGTCAGCAGCATAGTCTCTTTCGAAATTGTCCATCAAATCTGTCCAGTTATTATCTCCTGCAGCGCCCTTCAAATCGGCTTTATCGGAATTCTTCAACATTCCTGAAACAGTAATGCCGAAGTTTTTTTCCGGGTTGTAAAACATGAAATTTACATTGCTTTCATACGTGTTAAAGGATCCAAATCCCGATTTGATCTCAAATTTATTTTCAGTGGGCGCTTTTGTAATAATATTTATTATTCCGGTAACAGCGTTTGTGCCGTATGCAACAGATGCCGGACCTGCTATAATTTCAATCCGTTCCACATTCGACAGGTTATACTGAGCACCGCCATAAAAGCCTCCTGAATTAAGTTCGTTAACCATTATACCATCAATAAGCAGAAGCGTAAGATTGTTCTGATTGGGAATTCCTCTTTGGAATACATAACTATTAATGCCGAGTATATTTCTGAACTGGAACCCGGGCAGGTCGGCAAGAACCTCTTCGAGCGTAAAATAGCCATTTTGTTTAATCTGCTCTACTGTGATAATTATAATTGTTGAAGGTACTTCTTTAATTTCCTGCTCTGTTTTTGAGGCAGTAACAATTTTAAGTTTCGACAATTCGGTAAAATCCATATCGTAAATATCGACTGTATCTTCCTGTGCAGAAATAATACCGGCAATAATCAGAAAAAATAATATTAAACCGACAAATATTGGGCTTTTCATCTTCGAATTATCATGCTACTCCCAAATGTAGCAATTTTCTTCCGGAAATACCCGAGGAGCTATACCGATTAGCAAAAAGAAACCATGTGAAATCAGCATCCTTTTTTGAACCTCTTGATATTACACAGTTATACAATGCCAAGGTTTTTAATAACATGAACTATACTAACTTAAAGTATCTATGTTACTTTTTATAAATTTTACCCTCCTTTAGTTAAAGAAACGTACTTGCATTTTGAATTGAAATGTACGCAGATTGCAACTCCGTTGCGGTGTAATTTCTCATATTTTGAATAACACAAACCAAATTAAACCCCAAAAATGCTTTGATTGATTCAGACCATCTGATTACACCCTCTTGCATCGCTATTATCGGCACGCCCAAGCAGCTCAAAGCTACCGTCGCTTTGCACCGTACCCACATCAGAAGTTCCAATAAAACAACAGGAATGAATATTGGCTAGGTCGATGATATTCAACATACCTGTTCCAGCTTCAGAAATACACAGAGGGTCGGTAGCATCACGCACAAGTACTTTCATACGAGGGGTCGGTCTGAATATTCCATCAGAAACAGCATAAGCCTGCGATAATAATTCTGTCATTCCATATTCCGAATGAATTGTTTTCACCGAGAATGACTTTTTTAGAAAACCATGCATTTCGGAACGAATAATTTCTTTACCCATTCCTTTAGAACCTCCGGTTTCCATCACAATGCAATGCTGAACCGGCATAGGGTATTGTTCGGCAAATTTCATCAGGGCATGGCTTACGGCCCACAGAAAATAGGGTTGTGCCACGGCTTCCAGTTTCTGAATTTTAAGAAACACCTCATCATCGCCACTGGAATATATGCCAGACTCACTGTGTCCACCTGCTGCAATCAACTGCCGAAGCATATAAATGAGCGAAGCATCGTTTCTTTCGATATAGCCGGGCAGAATGGCAATAAACCTAAACTGAGCCGGAGCACCGTAAAAACTTCGGAACCCCTCATCTAGGTTACGGTCGTATAAATTGAGGTCGTGTACATAATGATACGAATTCGTGCCAGTTGTACCTGAACTTTTGAAAACAGATGTACGATGTTTTTCGCCACAAACAATCTGATTGTTTTTAAAAAACTCTATCGGTAAAAATGGAATATTGCGGATTTGTCTTACATTATCAGGCGATTTGTGCAATAATTCGCAATACCTCCTGTAAGGCTTGCAGCATTCATATTGAATGACAAAAGCACGCATTGCCAAAGTGTTGAATGAGTATTCAAAAAGCTTGTTGAAAATATCGTTTTTATATGTTTCTATTGAATCGGACATAAAAAAGGGGCTTTCGCCCCAAAATTATGAAATTTAGTGCAATTATTTTTTGGTAAAACCAACACTGGTTGCATCGTAGGCGAGAATATACTTACCCTTAGGCAGAGAACTTACATCAATGGCCTCGCCGGAACCTTCGAGCACTGTTGCCCCAAAACTGTTTACAACATAGTACATGCTTGCAGCACTGAGTGTGATTTCTGTTTTTACCTTTTTCAGCTTGGATGTAACCACAACAGGCTCCTGGGTATTTGTGTACAAATATTCATCAGAAAACCGTGTGCGGTACAAGTGATCTTTCTGAATGACCCTGTATCGGTTTTCACCGGATGATGGAAGAATGGCTGCTGTATAGGTATTTTCGCCGGGGCCTCCCTTACCCTCAACTGTGGCTACGGTAATCCAGCGGTTCCACCTGAATTGTTCCACCTGAAACGGAATTTTACTGGTTTCACCCGTGGTGCTAAAATTTAGTACATTTCCCGTAATATTGATGGCCGTAACTGTAAAGGTGGTTATTGGTTTAAGTACCTCCGGGTTAATTATCTTCGGTGCACAATCGTTACTGTGAACAAACCTGATTTCGAGTCCGTCTCCAACTTTTAGGTCCAGTTTCGACAACGAAATGCAAAAAGCACTCGAATTCAGCACATCTTCATAAACATTGTTGTTTATAAAAATTTCTGTCACGCAATAGGTGTATCCCTCATCATCAAGCATCGGGTTTATAACATAAAGATCGATTCCCTGATACAAACCTTTAACAATATATTCTTCAGCTTTCAAATTATAACCACCTGTAAATGTGATGATTACACTAATAAATAGTAAATATTTTTTCATTATTAACAATATTTATTAACAAAGTTATTAACAAAGATAATGTACTTGTTGCGAGTTTGCAAATTTTCTTGACAATTTTTTCATAAAATCATATTTATAGCATATTGCACCATCCACAATGCTAAGTTAATAAGTGATTTAAAATCAGCCTTCAACAGTATTGATTAAAGCGTTTGATTACTTACATTTGTAAAAATTGCATTATATGAAAAACATCGCATTGCTTATTACAGCAGTTATTTTAAGTAATTTCATATTTTCTCAGGAGTTCGAAACCACCACCGATTATTACAAAAATGGTGTTAAAAAATCGGAAGGGATGATGCATTTGGGCAGAGAAATGGGCCACTGGCAATATTTCGACAGCAACGGAAAGCTGGTAAGAGAAACCGATTATTATAAAGGAGAACTGTATGGCAACGACATCACCTATTACCCCAATGGCAATAAAAACGAAGAGTTTACATTTGAAAGCAATTTAAAAAACGGTTCTTACAAGAACTGGTACGAATCGGGGGTTTTACGCACCGAAGGTTTCTATAAATACGATGTAAAAGACAGTTCCTGGACAACCTACTACAATACAGGAAAACCCGAAATGGAAGTTCTCTATAATCAGGGATCCGGGCGAATCATATCGTTTTACTCCCCAAAAAATGAAAAAACCGTTGCAAATGGCAATGGTACCGTTTTGCGGTATTACGAGTTTCCTTCCAAATTATCTGAAGGGTCTGTTGCCGATGGTTTGGAGCAAGGTCTTTGGACATATTATTTCGAAAATGGAAATATTAAAGAAACGGGCACTTTCGACAATGGAAACCGTATCGGAACATGGAAAGGATATTATGAAAACAAACAACTAAAGAGCGATATAAACTACGAAAACGGAAAGTGCGTGTATTACTACGAAAACGGGACAAAAGAAATGGAAGGAATCATGAAAAACAAAGAGCGCGATGGCGAATGGGTTTTCTGGTATCCCGACGGAAACATACGCAGCAGAAATAATTATAAGAGTGGTGTGCGCAACGGAATACAGGAAAAATACTATAGCAACGGAAATCTAGAAGCACGCATAAATTATATCGATGGTAAGAAAAACGGCGAAGCACACTGGGGCCTTCAGGACGGTAAAAAAGATATTGACGGAAACTTTGTAAATGATGTGCAGGAAGGTCTCTGGACGTACTGGCGCACCGATGGAACCAAAGGGAACGAAGGGTATTACCTGAATGGTGAAATGAGTGGAAAATGGACGTATTGGTACGGCAACGGTCAGGTGTGGCGAATAATCAACTATGAACATGGCCGGAAAAATGGCGACTACATTGTGTATTACGAAAACGGGAATGTGTTCCGTAAGGGTCAATTCGAAAATGATGTCGAAATTGGGCTATGGACAGAATACTACGAAAACAGCGCAAAAAGCCTGGAGGGTAATTACGATTTCGGTGTAATGACCGGGTTATGGAACAGCTGGTACGATAATGGTGAAAAGAAATCGGCCATTCATTATAAAAACGGACTCATCACAGACAAAGCCCTGTATTACTATCCCAACGGAAAGATTCAGATTGAGGAAAACTATGTAGTTTACGAAAATAAAGGAAATCCCGATTTATATGGCGAATCGCGGGAAGTTTCGGTGCTGAACGGGGTTACACGTACATATAACCTAAAAGGAACAATTCTTATGGAAGGCAATTATCTGCTTGGCAAAAAAACCGGCAAGTGGACATATTATAATCCGCAAGGAGGAAAAATCAGGCTTGAAAATTATAAGGACGATAAACCCGATGGCAAATGGCAGGGGTGGTACGATCATGGCGTTCAGGAATTTGAAATGAACTATAAAAACGGACTTCTCGAAGGTCGTATGGTTACTTTCGATCAGCAGGGCAATGTGGAATACGATGCTATTTACAGGGGCAATTACGAAGTTGAGGTAAAAGTAAATAATAACGACCCACAAAAGGAAAATCAACGCGACGATTATCGTCGGTAGATATTCAAATACAGATTGCTTCGGGTTTTCAACATTCCCAATGACGGGCTTTTAAACGTCATTGCGAACGCAGTGAAGCAATCTCCGTACCCGGAGACGTTGCAATAACCACCCGTCGAAATGCAGATTGCTTTGTCGCACTTGGGTGCTCCGCGCAATGACGTGCTCTCCAAAACGTCATTGCGAACGCAGTGAAGCAATCTACCGGTACAGAGACATGTTTATAACCGACCGTCAAATGCCTGTATTGAGCCTGTCGAATTGCAGATTGCTTCGGGTTTCCAACCCTCACAATGATTGGCCCTAAGTTCTAAAATCCTATCTACAATTCGAAATGCTCTTCGCTGAAACGGATTCCGTAAGTTTCGAGTTCTTTCAGTATTGGTCCATATAAATCGGGAGTGACCGGCACATGCACACCGGGCTTTGTAAATGCTTCTATAAGCACCATTTTTGTGGCAATTGCTGCCGGAATGCCTACCGTGATTGCCATAGCTGTATTTGCCTGATCTTTTCCGATAAACACCATCGACGATTTTATTCCGTACCGTTTGCCGTGAAGTTCATATTCAAACTGATGCTGCATTACGATCATGTCTTTATCATCGGCACCAAGTGCCCACTTCTCTTCGAGCAGCTTCTGAAGTATTTGTGCGGGAGTAGCGTTTTTCATATTGATACGCCTTTCTTCGAAAATACCGAGCCATTCGAGTTTTTTCATGATTTCGCCATTGCGATCCAATCCGAGAAAATCGCAGAGTTTATCCTCAACCTTTGCATTCGGGTCGAAACGCAAATACGAATTAATAAAATCACGGTAGGTTGCATTTTCGCTTCCTTCATAAATGTAGGTATCGTCGGTAATACCGAGCTGTACAAACACATTCCATGCTTCGCAATACCCCGGACGTCTCATTGTGCCCCTGAAAATAGTCGGGATATCAATCAGTCCGTAGGTTTCGCGGTACGACAGGGAGTCGCGGTTTGCATAAATTTCAAATTCACCATAACCAGGAATTTCGGTATTTTCTACCCTGCGATATATGTTATGATATGGAATGAATTTATATCGGCCATTGCGTATAAACCGTGCTGTCCCCTGCCCTGCCAGAACCACATTACGCGGATTCCAAGTAAATTTATAATTCCAAGGATTATCATCGTAATCCGGAGCAATCAGTCCACCGGTACTCGATTTGAACGAAAGCAGCTTGCCTCCCTTGTTTCGTATCTCGTCGATAACATGCATTGCCGACATGTGGTCAAGCCCCGGATCAACGCCTACTTCGTTAATAAAAATGAGTCCCTTTGCTTTGGCTTCTGCATCGAGCGACCTCATTTCGGGAGAAACATACGATGCGGTAACCATGTTTTTGCCATGTTCGGCACAGGCTTTGGCAATAATCGGGTGGAAGCGTGCCGGCAAAAACGAAACTGCCGTATCGCACTGACTTACATATTGCTGCACCAGACTATTATCGAGCACATCAAAAAAAACGGAACGCGCATTCGGATGTGCTTTTATTTTTCGAGAGGCAACTGCCGGATCGCTGTCGCCTACTATAATCTGCCAATTATATTTTTCACTGCCTTCGAGCAGGTACTCAATCAGCGAAGTTGCGCTTAGCCCTGCTCCCAAAATCAATACTGTTTTCATCTTAAAAAATTTTAACCCGCTAAACTATAATTTATATCTCTGCTAAAAAAGCTATTTCCCATTTTTGATTATGGTTAAAAACACATATGTGCTTTTTGTTGGCAGGGAAATTGTAATTTTGTCGTCCAAATACCATAATGTATGAAGCAGGTTGCAGTTTTTTTATTGGCAGTATTTTCAGCCCTTGTTATGCAGGCACAAGATGTAACGGGCAAATGGATAACCGTCGACGACCAGACAGGAATTGAAAAATCGGTGGTACAGATTTATGAAAAAGACGGAAAACTATACGGAAAAGTAATTGCTATTATCGACAAATCGAAAGGAGAAAACCCTCTTTGTACAAAATGCTCAGGTACACTAAAAGACAAACCCATTCTGGGAATGATTGTGGTTCGCGGTCTCAGCAAAACCAAAGACGGTTGGTTTGCAAAGAATGCTTTTCTCGAACCCGAAAGCGGCTGGATTGTTGATGGCAAACTCTGGCTCGAGGGCAACGAGCTTAAAGTACGCGCTGATGTGGGAATATTTCATCGCACACAAACATGGAAAAGGTTACGGTAAATAAACTGTAATTGAATGGTTAGTGCTGCACCGCACCAATATCTTCAGGCGTATGCTTGTGTTTAAAAAGTAATGCAAAGAGTATTGCCACAATAAAAGCATAAATGGCAAAGCTGATCCAGATTCCCTGCCATTGCTTCATTCCGTCAATGGTAAAAAATTTGTCGATAACAAGCCCGCTGGTCCAGCTACCCAGTATAGCTCCAAACCCGTTGGTCATCATCATAAAAACTCCCTGCGCACTGGCACGTATTTTCGAATCGGTTTGGGTTTCAACAAACAACGACCCCGAGATGTTAAAGAAATCGAATGCCATTCCATACACAATACAGGAGAGAATAATCATCCACAACCCACTTTCGGGATTGCCAAGTCCAAAAAGTCCGAAACGCAACACCCAGGCAAACATACTTATCAGCATAACTTTTTTAATACCAAAGCGCTTGAGGAAGAATGGAATTGCCAGGATAAACAATGTTTCCGACATCTGAGAAATGGACATAATAATGGTGGAATATTTCACCACAAACGAGTCGGCATATTGTGGAATATTCTTGAAGTCATCAAGAAACACGTCGCCGTAAGCATTTGTTAACTGAAGTGCAGCTCCTAAAAACATTGAAAAAACAAAGAACAATGCCATTTTTTTGTTTTTAAAGAGAACAAAGGCTTCCAGGCCAAGCATCTGAATAAAAGTTTTCTTTTGCGATGTTTGGGCAAACGTAGGGCACTTCGGCAATGTAAAAGCATAAATGCCCAATAGTAATGAAATAGCCGAAGCAATAAAAAACTGGTTTTCCGAGCTTTTGTTACCGGTCAGGTTGACGATCCACATTGCGGCAATAAAACCAATGGTACCAAAAACCCGGATTGGGGGAAAACTTTTAACAACATCATAATTGTTGCTTTTCAGTGCCGTATAGGCAATTGTGTTGGTAAGGGCAATGGTGGGCATATAAAAAATCATTGCCAGTAAAATACCCCAGAAAAACATGGTTGGTTCGTTGATCTGAGGGATTAAAAACAACGACACCGCTCCACACAGATGAAGAATACCATAGAGTTTTTCGGCATTCACCCACTTATCGGCAACAATTCCCATTAACGCAGGCATAAAAAGAGAAGCAATACCCATTGTAGAAAAAATAATTCCAAACTCCGCACCCGACCATCCTTTTGTCCCGAACCAGTAATTTGCAATAGTGATCAGCCACGATCCCCAAATGTAAAACTGAAGGAAATTCATAATAATCAACCGCACCTTAAGACCCATATCAACGTGATTTAATTGTTGTTAATCGATATCGCACCAATAAAAAAGTAACTACACATTTTTTCGTTTGTTCAGTTCATCGCGGATTCTGCTTGCCAGTTCATAGTTTTCGTCACTTACAGCTTCATTCATCATCTGCTCCAGTTCTCCGTCGGAAAGGCTGAAAATATCTTTCTGCGGGCGTTGCTCCTTCTGTGGCTCTTCCGTTGCTTTGGGACCCTCATCATCGGGGAGATTGAGGATGATTCCGGCTTTTTCCACAATTTCGTCGGTTGTGTAAATAGGGCATTTAAACCGCAACGCCAGTGCTACCGCATCGGAAGTTCGCGATTCGATAAGTTCCAGTTGTTTTTTGTTGCGGAAAATTAACTGTGAATAAAACACTCCTTCTTCGAGCTTATAGATAATAACTTCTTTTAACTCTATTTCGTAACGCTGGGCAAAATGCAGAAACAAGTCGTGTGTAAGGGGTCGGGCTGTGATTATCTCTTCGAGCTGTATGGCAATTGCCTGGGCTTCGAAACTGCCGATAATGATGGGAATACGCTGGTCGCTGTTCTCAACCGATAGAATGAGCGCATAGGCTCCGGCCTGCGTCTGGCTGTACGATAAGCCCAAAACCTGCAACCTGACTTTTTTCATCTTTCGGCATTTGCTTTCATGGCAAATATACAAATTTGATTTTTTAAATTTGCCTCAACAACTATTTATAGGGGACTTCTAAAAATTAAAACATTGATAATTAGCAAATTAAATAACAATATGAGAAAAAATACAGTAATTAAAAATAAAATTACATCAAAAATATCATATATGTTAATAACTTTTATTATTATAT
>JAGOLH010000042.1 GCA_017994175.1 Bacteroidales bacterium
TTGTTATCTGTGAAAAAAGTGATAATTTTACCATGGGAGTTGGTTTTGTTTAGCAACTTTAAAATTACTCATAATGAGTAATTCCCAACTCCCTTTTTTATTCAAATTTTATTTAGGACGGATGTGACCTATAATATATTTTTGTATTAATATTTTTTGCTTAACTTTGCGAAGAAACTTTTCGTAGCACATTTCGTATATATGAATATAATATTTACTTAGGTTTTACATAATGAAAACAAAACTTTTCTTATACATCTCAAATATTGATTTTATGAGACCATTGAAGGCAATAATACTGGTCATCCTTTTGATAATACCATCAGGTCTTTTTGCACAAAGCAATGAGTATAACGATATTATTGCAGCGGTAACCGGTTGTAAATCACCAAATGATATTACAAATACTACCAATTCTGATTCTTTTATTGATTCAGAACCAGATTTAACTTCGTACCTGGCAGGAACCACTTGCACTATCAGTCCAGCTTCCACTACAATTTGTCCGGGGACTTCCATCACCATAAATTATACTACATCCAATGTTTGGACGGGCTCATATGCAGGAACAGCACAGTATTCAACAAATGGAGGTGGTAGTTGGACAACTATGACGCCTAATACAACCAACGGGTTTAGTTATTCTCCCACATCTGCCACAAGCTATTGCGTAAGGGTATTAAACAATGATGGCTCTGTTGCCTGTGGTCCTACCTGTACAACAATAAGTGTATATTCAGTTTCATCTTCTACACCAACATTAACTGCACCTGCAAACTATGCGTATCTTTACTCGCCATCAGTTACTTTTACCTGGACGCATACCACCGGAACGCATCCTAACTCCCGATATGAAATTCAAATTGACGGGGGTAGCTGGATTAGCACAGGAATAGCCAAGACTTATATTGCTACCGTTGCAGCAGGCAGCCACACCTGGCGTGTTCGTTATTACGAGGGTTGCAGTGGCAATTACTATACAGCAATTGCAAGAACTTTTTATTACTATAGTTCAACTACCTGCGGAGATGTTGACCATTTGGGTCAAAACTGGACAATTGCATCGGATGTAACACTGCAAGGAAGGCATTATAATGTTGGAACATTTACAGTAAACTCAGGAGTTACCGTAAGCGTAAATTCGAGTTGCCACTATTTTAATGTTGAAGCTACAAGTATTTATGTTTACGGTACCATTAATGGCAATGGTGCCGGTGGGTTAGGCGGGTCCGGTGGTGCAGGAGGTGCGTTTTCCGACTGTGATAATGTTTCTGCAACAAAGGGGATTGCCGGAGGAAACGGATCATCACCTTCCACGGGAGCAGGTACTGGAGGAACAAATGGTACTGACGGGCAATCTGAGGATAATTCCTGCTGGGATTTTGAAAATGATTACCATTCTGGTGCAGGAGGAGCAGGTAGTGGTAGCGGGGGAAGTTATGGGGGCTCCGGTGGATATGGTTCTTGGGGTGCTGCTGGGCTTGGTTATGATGGAGGACCTTATGGTGGTACCTATGGAAATGGAAATGCAGCCGGGGCCGCCTATGGTAGCGCCAGCGACCTTGCTATCAGCTATGGATCAGGTGGCGGTGGTGGCGGTGGTGCCGGCGGAGGTTATCAATATGGCTCTGATGGAGGTTCGGGGGGTGCTGGTGGTGGTCAGATCAAACTTGTATCCTCCGGAAATTTTACAATGGGAGCATCTGCTGCTTTACATTGTAATGGAATGAATGGTAATGTTGGAGGAAGTGCAGGATATGATGTAGAATTTGGTTGGGATTGCGGTTGCCTTTGGTCTCCAGATGATTGGGAGCTTAACGGTGGTGCCGGCGGTGGTGCCGGCGGTGGCTCAGGTGGTGGAATTTTAATTCAGGCCTGCGGAACAATTAATATCCCAACGGGCTCAACTATTAGCACTATAGGAGGCAACGGAGGAGCTGCAGGAGAACCGGATCCCGGTGATGGTGATTTCGATTATGCTACTGGTGGTGGAGGTGGTGGTGGAGGTCGGGTTAAGATTGTCAGGAATCCGTGTGAAACATATACCAATAATGCAACTGTGAGCGTTAATGGGGGGAACGGGGGGACTTATTACTATGGTAACGGAAACTCCGGAAGCTCCGGAACATTTACTTCAGATATCAATCATCCAAATTATATTCCTCTTACGGGGGGTACAGTAGCAGGAGATCAGACTGTTTGCACGGGAGCAAATCCCAATGCTTTTACCAATTCGGTAACACCAACCGGAGGCAATTGCACAGGCTCAAAAACCTACCAGTGGTTAAGTTGTACAACAAGTTGCGGAAGCCCGCCAACAGGGTATAGCACAATTGGTGGAGCAACCTCTCTTACTTATGACCCACCGGCTCCTCTTACCACAACGACTTATTATGTCAGGAGGGTAACTTCGGGTTCATGTGTCGCTTATTCCAACATTCTTACAGTAACCGTTGTACCTGATCCTGTTAGCCCAACCGCAACAAAATCGCCTGATGTGGCAGAAGTGTGCGCCGGCCAAACCTTAACTCTTACAGGGGTTACCGATAACGGAGGTGGGGCTGGTTCTTGCAGCATTCAGTACTGCTATTCCACCAATGGTTCCACTTTCACTTCATGGAGTACAAGCCTTCCCAGCTTTGCAGCCGTTGCCGGAAGCAACAACATTATTAAAATCAGAAAATCATGCACCGGCTTGGGTTGTGATATCAGCGCAGAAAACTCTTACACTTGGTCGGTGGTTCCCGACCCAACCCTCTCTGCAGCTACCAGAACGAATTCAATTATTTGTCAGGGAGGTTCAACGGTTTACACAAGCTCTCTCTCCAACGGGACAGGAACGGTAACCTATCAATGGCAATATTCTGCTGATGGCTCTGCCTATAGCAATGTGGCTACAGGCACACCCACCGGAGCTGTTTATACTAACCCTGCAACAACATCCATGACAGTATCCGGCATCACTGCAGTGAGCACATTCTACTATCGGCTATCAGCCACAATTGACGGCAGTGGCTGTACAAACCCTGTTACCAGTGCCGGAGCAACTGTGCAGGTGGTTGCAGATCCTTCGTTATCGGCTGCTACACAAACCAATTCTATTATCTGCCAGGGAGGTTCAACTATATACAGCAGCAATCTTACCGGTGGTACAGGCACTGTTGCATATCAATGGCAGTACTCTGCCGATGGAATTACTTATAGCAATGTGGCTACAGGAACACCCACCGGAGCTACATATACCAATGCGACATCGGCCACAATGACTATTGGAGGTATTTCAGCCATTGGCACATACTATTATCAGTTGTATGCTACAATTGCAGGAAATGGTTGTACAAGTCCTGTCACAAGCGCTTCAGCAACTGTTCAGGTGGTTGCAGACCCGTCGTTAACAGCGGCATCGCGTACCAATTCAATCATTTGCCAGGGTGGTTCTAGCGTTTATAGTAGTTCATTGTCAAATGGAACCGGGACATTTACTTATCAATGGCAATATTCACCGAATAATTCCTCATGGAGTAATGTTATTACAGGAACACCTGCCGGAGCTGCTTATACAAACCCAACTACAACCAGTATGACAGTAAGTGGTATCACAGTAACTTCTACCTATTATTACAGGCTTTCTGCTACTACCACCGGTAACGGTTGCACCAGTCCTATCTACAGCTTAAGTGCCAGTGTTCAGGTGGTTGCAGATCCATCCGATCCCTCAGCTACTAAGTCTCCCAACACTTCTAATGTTTGCGTTGGTGACATACTTACACTTACCGGGGTAACCGATAATGGTGGTGGAACCGGAACATGCAATATAGAGTATTGCTATTCGACAAATGCAGGTAACACATATTCATCATGGAGCACCTCGCTACCCAGCTTCGCAGCAACCGGCACCGATAACAGAATAAAAATTCGTAAAAATTGTAATGGCATCGGGTGCGACATCAGTCCGGAAAACACCTATATCTGGAGTGTTGATGCGACTTCGGTAAGCGGAACAGCTTCATCAAATCCGGCTTCGGAAATTTGTGCCGGAACTACTGCTTTGCTGTCTCTCACGGGTAATACAGGAAATATTCAATGGCAAACTAATTCCAGTGGAACATGGCAGAATATTGCAGGAGCAACCAATTCGACCTATACTACGCCTCAACTTTCCAAAACTACATCGTATCGTGCGATTGTTACGAGTGGTGTCTGCAGTTCAGTTACTTCCAATGTGATTTCTGTTGCTGTTACGATTCCTTCCACCTCAGGTATTATCAGTAATGATTATATCTGGACAGGGGCAATTAACACAGCCTGGGACGGAAGTACCAATGGGAATTGGATTAAATTTTCAGGCTCCGATTTTGAAGTTCCGGCCTCTGTACCCACGGAGGCTTCCAACGTATTTATTCGTTCTAGTGGAAGCTGTTTTACAGCCACACCGTCGGTTAGCACTGTGAACGTTGCAAAATGTAATAAACTTACCATTGATAACGGAAACAGCTTAAACATTAATTCAGGAGGTAATCTTACGGTGAACGGAGATTTTACAAATTCAGGAACTGTTACTATGAACAGTTCATCAACGCTTTATGCAAAAGGGAAATGGGTTAATGACGGTACATTTAATGCCGGGTCAGGAACTGTGATATTCAACGGTTCATCGAATCAGGAAATTCAATCAGGAGCAAGCCTCTTCAATAATGTTACATTTAACAATACTGCAACCGGAGTTACAGATTTGAATATCAGTGAATCAATGATTATAAACGGATCTGCTATATTTACGAACGGAGTGCTGTATTTTACAGGCACCGGATCGCTGTCATTTACTTCAAATGCTTCATCGGATATTGGAACGGCAAACAGCTATGTTGACGGTCAGGTCACCAAATCAGGTACGGGTGCATTCACATTTCCGGTTGGAGAAGGTATTGTATGGGCACCTGTAGGAATTGCGGCGCCTTCGAATAATTCAACAATTACTGCGGAATATAATTTCACAGAAGGACCTTATAACTGGTCGGCAGCATATATGTGCGACGAAAGCCAGTTGCACCATACAAGCGGGGTAGAACACTGGGTACTGACTACCACAAATTCAACTCCCGCTGTAACTTTATACTGGTATAGCGGCAGCAGAAGCGGTATTACCGATCTGACCGACCTTGCTGTTGCTCACTATACAGGTAGTTGCTGGGAGTACAAGGCAGGTTCACTTTCAGGGGATCTGACTTCGGGTACAATAACTTCTACCATATCATTTTCATCTTACAGTCCGGTAAGCTTCGGAAGTAAACGCGGTATTAATCCGCTGCCTGTTGAGCTTACAAGTTTTGATGCAAAATGTACTGGAACTGGTGTACTACTTACATGGCAAACTGCATCGGAAAGCAATAATTCAAAGTTCACCATCGAACGAAGCGAAGACGGGTCCTATTGGAATATTGCAGCATCTGTTGATGGGGCCGGCAACTCAATCACGCTCAAGAACTACTATTATACCGATAAAATTGTTTCTGACTCAATACTGTATTATCGTTTAAGCCAGACTGATTTTGACGGAGTAAGTAAATATTCGGCTGTGGTAAGTGTATTCTGTAAAGATGCTGCCACAGAGCCGGGTATATTTATTTACCCTAATCCATTCAATAACAGCTTGAACATTAAAGTTGAAAACTGGGACAGCGATGTATTCATTGCTGAAATGTACGATGTAACCGGCAAGAAAATCGGAGAATGGCAAGAAGCAAATGCACCTGTTGACTTCACAAAAGAAATCAACATTAAGGGACTGGCACCCGGGATGTACACAATCAAAATAACAACGGCTGAGAAGATTATTGTGCGCAAGGTAGAAAAAGAATAGCCGGAATTTGATTAACATATCAATTTATAATTTCCGGATTTTAAACCGGATAATAATAATTGTATTTTTGCACAAAACAGTAAACCCTTGTTGTATATAATAAAACTACTCTTTCTGTGTTGCTTACTCATTCCGGTAAGTGTTTCGGCGCACAAACGCGCTTTATACAATATTATAATTGATACGGATGGTGGGCAAGATGATTTTCGTGCTGTTACATTATTATGTGCATCTCCCGATTTCAATATTAATGCAATTACTACTACCGATGGGGTGCTTTACCCTGATGAAACAGCCGGATATTTTCAGCTTCTGCTGAAAAGTTTTGGCCATGAGGGTATCCCTATTGGAGCGGGAGAAAAGAATAAGTGCAAAAAAGAATTCAGAGACCATGCGCTATTAGGGTGGAAACGACTATTCCCGGAATTTACCGTTCCTGTTTTACCAAAATCGTTGGAAATTATGTTTGATGCCCTTGCAAACGAAAGCAAAACAACAATAATAATTGCACTCGGACCGTTGACTAATATTTCGGATATTTTGAAAAACCACCCAGAACTCAAATCTAAAATCGGACTAATACTTTGGTACAACAACGATACAGAGTTAGAATCAGGTTACAATCTTGAATCGGACATTGAAGCTTTCCAATATCTTAATGCCAGCCACATCCCACTCAAAATTGTCGGATCTATCTCAGGTTTTAACTATTCTTCCGGGTTTTTCGAAGACCTCGATAGTTTAAACAATGTCTATGTTGCTGCTTTTAAGAAATTCAATGATGCCTACGGGTTTGAGAACATTGAGATATGGGACGATATGTGCGCCTTGTACCTCGGTAACATTAACTTCTTTAAAGAAACATACAACCGGTCGGGTTTGCCAGCAATCAGCCCTATTGAACCATTTTACGGTGATATACTTGCCGGATCGATGCTTAATACTAATAAAACCGGACAGGGAGTTGTCTTTAGCGAAATACCGGTTTCGGACTTCTGGATTATGCAGGACATACGGGATGAGGTAGATAAAATTGTTCAGATTCATGGGGTTCAGGAGTTTAAAATTGTGGCAATGGCATCTGAGTTTCATTCTCACCTGGGAGCCTATAGTATAGTCGGAGCAAAGATGGGATTCAGAGCACTGGAATATTTTCATGCAGGGCTCGATGAAATTCAGGTAATTTCGTATGCAGGGGATTTACCTCCTGTCAGTTGTATGAACGATGGACTCCAATACGGCACAGGCGCAACCATAGGGTATGGAAATATTCTTGTCGACACCACCAATGTAAGGCCTTCAGCCAAAGTTATTTATAACAAAAGAGCTATTGAAATTAGCTTAAAACCCGAAATATGCCATCAAATAGAAGCTGATATTTCGCAATTGGTTAAAAAATACGGTCTTGAGTCGGAAAGATACTGGGCTGAGTTACGCATGATTTCCATTCGTTACTGGCACGATTGGGATCGTAGAGATATGTTCGATATAAAAATTTTGAACGAATAAAATCTTCAGCGATTTTTAATATTTAATAAAGCGCTTTCCAATCACTCCATCATCAGTAAAAATCTTCAGGAAGTATATCCCCGGCAATACTGTTGAAATGTCAATTGAATTTTCAGCAGATGTAATTCGTTTTTCACCCTGAATATCGTATAGCTCAACATTTCTTATTATACAATTACTGGAACTTTTTAGGTAAATTCTATTATTTGCAGGGTTCGGATACACATCAATACTATTTGCAGGTATGTCTTTAATAATATTTTGGAAGCTGATAGGTAGCTCAATACAGGAGGCTGCATTGGTTTGGTGATAAACCCGGGTATTTGATATCAGCGTATCGCCTGCTGCAAAAGGGGCTGCATCAGTATTTTTATTTCGTTGAAAGCGGGGCCAGTTGCTGCCGGTTATATCAAGGCGGATATAATGCCCTGCCTGAAAACAAATAGCAATATCACTCATTTCGATTTCAACTTCGTAGATAGTCCCAGTCTGCAAAAAACTCACATCCTGCTCTGAAAATCCATTAAGAAACCGCATTCTGAATATATCATCGAGGAGTAATATTGAACTTCCGTCGGGGTAAACATCTGTCAGCCTTACAGCAATATCGGTATCAGCGCAGTTTGAAGAAACGTACAGTCTTACACGTGGGCGTCCGATAACAACAACATCTTCGGAAAGTTGTGAAGTTGTAAAAACCAATATGTCGTTGCGCGATTCCACCATTTCCACCTGATCGTAAGGTCCCTGTAATAAATCATTTCGAAGCGTCGGGCCACCCCATGTAGGAGAAGGGTCACGTGGGTCGTACGAGAACCCCGAGAACGAGTTCGAAGGTAAAACAATATTTTTTCTGAGTTCTCCGGTTTCGGTAAGATAATAATTCTCCACTTGTATTTCGCCCGGAGGAGGCCATTCTTCTGCATCAAGCCATATGTTTTCACCCATTAAAAAATATTGCACTTTAGGTGTTGATTCCCATGCGTTGTAGGCATTGAGCAAATAATAACCAAAAAATTTCAATGCTGCAACATCCGAAACTCCTGCCGCTTCCGGAAATGATAACTCCCCCTGTTGGTCGCTGCCTACCATTGAGCTGCCGTGCCCGCCATGCACCCATGGACCCATTATGAGCCACTGCTTGTCGCGAACAGAAGATTCTGCTTCGTTGCATAGTTTTTTATGATAATCGATTTTCATGTTTGCATCATGGTCGAACCAGCCGCTGATCATCAGACACGGAATGCTTATTAATTGGGGGTAATTGTTCTGGTTTTGAGTATATTGCCATACAAAATCGTAATAAGGATGAGCCATGAGCGTTGTCGACATGCCATAACCCAAAGCGTCGAGTTGCTCAACATACTCTTCACGATATACGCCTCCCGGGTAATATTCTTCGTAAAGATATTCAGGAGAGGCGACAAGCGGCACCATACATTTATGAGCAGGGTGCTGATGTTTAGCTGTCATGAATTGTATTTTCCCCAATGCAGATGGTCCCCATGTACCTATCTCACCATTTGACCAGCTTTGTTGTGTTATCCATTCGATACAGTCGTACCCATCTAAACCTCGGTCGTACTGCGCCACAAAAGCGGCCGCTGAGCCATAAAATCCGCGCCAATCTACAATTACAAAATTATATGGCGATAAATCGGGCAAGACTCCAAACCCCAAGGGTAAACTCCAGCGATACAGGTTCTTATTATAAGGGGTTTGAATAAGAATGGTTGGCCTAGGTTGTTGTGGTTGTGGAATATAAACATCTGCTGCGAGAAATTTATCATCGCGCATCTGTATCTGAACACTAACCGGGGTAAGAGGCTGCGAAAATATACAGCTTGCATTGCCAAGCAAGATAATTAACACAATGACATTTCTAAACATAAAAGAGTTTTCATCAAAATTAAAAAAACAAATCGATGTTTTTCTGAATTTTGATTATCAAACAATATACATAAAACCAGCCCTGATATGTATGCAAGAATACTTAAATTTAAGGAATTTTATCTTTTAGGTAAAACATAGAAAAAATTTGAAAAATAAATTACCTTTGCAGCGATTTTTGCGGATGTGGCGGAATTGGTATACGCGCCAGACTTAGGATCTGGTGCCGCAAGGCTTGGGGGTTCGAGTCCCTTCATCCGCACAACAATAATTCTGCTTCAATACTCAGGCATTGGGGCAGTTTTATTCATTATTTGTATAAATATTAACTTATGAACATTACACGCCAAAACACCGATGATTTAAATGCTGTTATCAATGTAAGCATTACAAAAGATGATATTTCGGAAAACGTAGAAAAATCGCTAAAAGAATATAAGCGCAAAGCAAAAGTTCCTGGATTCAGACCGGGAATGGTTCCGATGGGTTTGATAAAAAAAATGTATGGAGATGCATTGATGGCTGATGAAATCAATAAAAAGATTTCTGAAGTACTTAATAAGTACCTTACGGATGAAAAGCTGAATATTCTGGGGGACCCCCTTCCCAGCGATCAGCAACAACCTATTGACTTTGCTACTACCGATGAATATTCGTTTCTTTTCGATATTGGCTTGTCTCCGGAGTTTGAAGTTAAACTTTCGAAACGCGACAAGATCAATTTTTATAAAATAGTCGTAAACGAAGAAATGATCGAAAAGCAGATACAAAGTCACCGGCAGCGTTTTGGGTCATTAATTGAAACCGACGTAACCGACGATAAGAGCATGATCAAAGGATCGATAGTGGAAACGGACGCCGATTTCAATCCATTGGAAAACGGTATTCAGAAAGACGATGTAAGTCTTTATGTCGGCATAATCAAAGATGAGGAAATTAAACACAATTTCGTCGGCACCAAAGCAGGCAGCAGTATCGCATTTGATCTGAAAAAAGCCCTCCCGAGTGAGGCTGAAATCTCGTCGATGCTTGGCATTGATAAAAAGCAAGTTGCCGCTATCGGGAATTTCTACCGACTTACCATCGACAGCATTCGCACATTCACCGATGCAGAAATGAACAAGACCCTTTATGAAAAGGCAACCGGCAATACTGAAATTGATACCGAAGAGCAATTCAGAGAAGCAGTGAAGAACGAACTCGAATCAGCTTTAATCAATGAAAGCAATTATAAATTCAGAATCGATGCAAAAAACAAACTTCTGTCGAAATGTGATCTTAAACTTCCGGAAGATTTCCTGCGCAGGTGGATTACTTTTGCTAACAAAGAGGTTACTGAGGAGCAACTTAATAAAGACTTCGTTCATTTTATGGACGACTTAAGGTGGACACTTATCATAAATAAAATCCTGAAGGAAAATAGCATCGAAATTCAACACGACGATGTGCTTGAGGCTGCTAAAGATGAAATACTACAACAATTCAGGCAATATGGCATTCATCAGGTTCCGGACCCAACCCTTATAAAATACGCCGAAGAAATGATGCATCGCGAAAGTGATGCAAAACGTCTGTTTGAAAAAGTGGGTGAGGCAAAAGCACTTGAGTTCATTAAAACTGCAGTAAAACTGGAGGAAAATTTGGTAAGTCCCGAAGAATTTGATAAATTGTTTGCCTAAAACCTGATTATCATGTCAACAAACAACGATTTCCGCAAGTATGCCACCAAGCACATGGGCATCAACAGTACCACATTCGATAAAATCACCTCGGTGTATAACAGCTATATTTCACCGACCATCATCGAAGAACGTCAACTGAATATTGCTACTATGGATGTCTTCTCCCGCTTGATGATGGACAGAATAATTTTTCTTGGTCTGCCAATCGATGATTATGTGGCAAACATCATTCAGGCCCAACTACTGTATCTTGATTCTACCGATCCGCAAAAAGACATTCAGATTTATCTGAACACTCCCGGAGGGTCAGTTTATGCAGGTCTTGGAATTTATGACACAATGCAGTATATCGGTTGCGATGTGGCTACCATTTGCACAGGTATTGCAGCCTCGATGGGTGCCGTTTTACTTTGTGCCGGAAAGAAAGGGAAGCGAACAGCGTTAAAACATAGTAGAGTAATGATACACCAGCCCATGGGCGGCGCTGAAGGTCAGGCCTCTGATATCGAAATTACAGCACGGGAAATATTAAAACTTAAAAACGAATTGTACGAAATCATTTCTGTACATTCAGGCAACCCTATTGAAAAAGTGGCCGCCGATTCCGACCGCGACTACTGGATGATTGCATCTGAAGCAAAAGACTACGGTATGATTGATGAAGTTTTATACCGCGATAATTCAGCAAAATAATTACATATCATTACTTTTAAATAATGAATACCTGCTCATTTTGCGGAAGAAAAGAAGATGAAGTAAATTTGCTCTTAAGCGGCATTGATGCTAAAATCTGTGATGACTGTGTAGAAAGAGCGCATGAAATTATTTCTGAAGAAATAAAATCGTCGAAGGCCAAATCATTCTCGAAAATAGAATTAAAAAAACCAGCTGAAATTAAAGCATTCCTCGATGAATATGTAATCGGTCAGGAACATGCCAAGAAAGTGCTTTCGGTTGCGGTGTACAATCACTACAAACGATTGAATCAATCTGTTCAGAACAACGATGTTGAGATTGAAAAATCGAATATAATACTCACTGGCGAAACCGGGACCGGTAAAACCCTGCTCGCCCGCACCATTTCGAAACTGCTGAAGGTACCATTTACCATCGTTGATGCCACAGTACTCACCGAAGCGGGTTACGTGGGTGAAGACATCGAAAGTTTGCTGACGCGTCTGCTTCAGGTCGCCGATTACGATGTGGCTGCTGCCGAGAGAGGCATTGTTTTTATTGATGAACTTGATAAAATTGCCCGCAAGGGCGACAACCCAAGTATTACGCGCGACGTTTCTGGAGAAGGTGTGCAACAAGGTTTATTAAAGCTTCTCGAAGGCTCTGTCGTAAACGTACCCCCTCAGGGTGGGCGCAAACATCCAGAGCAAAAAATGATACAGGTCGATACAAAAAATATCCTTTTCATTTGCGGTGGGGCTTTCGAAGGTATCGAAAAAATTATTTCCCGAAGGCTTAACACCCAGATTGTGGGATATGGTGCACACAAAAAATCGGAAGGCATCGACAAGACCAATCTACTCCGTTATATTGCCCCACAAGATTTACGGGCATTCGGACTAATACCTGAAATCGTGGGAAGACTTCCTGTTCTGGCGTATTTGGAGCCTCTCGACAGAGATGCCTTGCGAAGCATTCTTACAGAACCCAAAAACGCTTTAGTAAAGCAATATATTAAGCTTTTCGAAATGGATGGCGTTCGCCTGACATTCACCAAAGATGCCCTGGAATTTGTTGTTGACAAAGCTATCGAATACAAACTTGGCGCAAGGGGACTGCGATCAATATGCGAAAACCTGATGCTCGATGCCATGTACAATTTACCCGGCACTAAACATAAGAGCTTTGTCGTTGATCTTGAGTTTGCCAAAAGTAAGCTGGATGCTGAACTCATGCGTCGGTTAAAAAATGCTGGTTAGCTGCAATATATTCTTGGCAAGAAATCCATTCTTCTTAAATTTTAATGCCACCGTAGAAGTAATACACATACATGGCTAACAATATTTTCATATTTTTGTGATATTGCATTCAAAAATTCACATCTTGTAATTTACGTTCTTATTTACATAGTTAAACAAATTATTATGAAACAATTATTTCTTATTTTTCTTGGATTGTCAATGTTTCTATTTGCTCACAGTCAGAACAGCCAATTCCCTGTAAACCCCGATGGAGCAATCGAATTTACCGGTTCCATCAACACGGATCTTGATGTGAAACAGTTCTTCGAAGAAGCCAAATTATGGGCTACAGGTAATCGACACATTGTTGTTTACGAAAACACAGAATCAGGTACCATTACATTAAAATGCCTGGTAAAAGGTAAAACTTCATACAATCCATTTGCTGGCCAGTTTACCGAATCGTACGACTGCGTTCTGAAACTCACCCATAAAGGGGAAAACGTTGATTATTCTATTTCCGACATTTATATCATTAATAACTATATGGGTTATGGCATGAGTACAACCACAACAAAAGTTGAAGAAAAAGTGGCTGAACTTGAAAAAACAAAAGCCGACAAATCGGCTGCCGAAAGCAATACAGAACTATCGAAGAAAAAACGCAAAGATATAATCGAAGATTGCGATGACGCTATTGCCACATTAACTGAGTCGCTAGCTGTAACAAAAAAATTTGCAGATGACATTATCGAAAGCCTGAAAGTAAAATTTGAATAAATATCAGTTGGTTTGCTGATATGCCTTTTTCGTCGTATTGATAAATAAGATTATTTTTTGAAAACTGACATCCGGAAATTTGAATATCCCGACATTGAAGAAGTAATTACACGCTTTGGAGAAAGTAAATTCAGAGCTAAGCAAGTTTATGATTGGATTTGGACAAAAGGGGCCGGAAGTTTCGAAGAAATGACATCCCTTTCAAAAACGCTCCGCAGCCGTTTGGGCGACAGCTTCTGCTTTACGCGTATTCAACCGTTAATTCAGCAAGTCAGCAGGGATGGAACAATAAAAACAGGGTTCCGCCTCCATGACTCTCATATTGTTGAAGGAGTGCTGATTCCCTCAAACGACCGGGCTACAGCCTGCATTTCGACACAAGTAGGATGCGCCATGAACTGTCATTTCTGTGCTACCGGTATGCTGGGGTTTACCCGCAATCTGGACCATGGAGAAATATTCGACCAGTTTGTGATGCTAAATGCTCTCAGTATCGAAAAAATCGGAATACCCCTGTCGAACATGGTGGTGATGGGCATGGGAGAACCATTTTTGAATTTCGAAAACCTAATGCGCGCACTCGCTATTATTTCATCCCCCGAAGGAATAAACTTCTCTCCGACCCGCATTACGGTTTCGACAATTGGGATTCCCGAAAAAATAAGGGCGTTTGCCGATTTGCATACTACAATTAATCTGTCTGTATCGCTGCATTCTGCTATTGATGCAGTACGAAGCAGCATGATGCCCGCAGCCAAGAAATTCAAATTGTCTCAAATTCGCGACAGCATTGATTATTTCTACAAAAATACCGGGCTCAGAATTACCTACGAATATATTTTGTTCGAGAATATTAACGACGATATGAAACACGCCAAAGCACTTGCAGAATTTTGTAAAATATCGCCATGCAAGATAAACCTGATTGTGTACAACCACACTTCTGATAGCACTTTCAGGGCTTCATCGTCTGAACATCAAAGCGCTTTTGTTGAATATCTTGAGAGCAAAAATCTTATTGTAAACATTCGCCGGTCGAAGGGGTCCGATATTGATGCAGCCTGCGGTCAGCTTGCCAATAAAAACCGTTGATTTCTTAATTTTTCAAAACAAACTCCTGCATAGGACAATAAAAAAACCGGTGCCTGAATCACTTCGGTTTCGGAAAGCATTTATGCACTCCTACTCACTGGGTATATTCCTGCAACCGGTGTTTACGCTGCAAAGTTTATATGCCGCGTCTATTTGGTCGTACGGAACAGCACTTCGTCAACCACCACTTCGGTAATATAGCGGGCATTGCCTTTTTCATCGTTGTAGGTGCGATTTTTAAGTTTTCCGTTCACCACCACCTCTGCACCTGCAGCCATGTGTTCCGAAATGATATCGGCTGTTTTTCCCCATGCCACAAGATTGTGCCACTGCGTTTCTTTCACACGCTCACCGTCTTTCACGTAGAACTCGTTTGTTGCCAGCGAGAACCTTGCCATTTTACCACCTTTGTTCAACTCTTTTACAATAGGGTTTTTACCCATGTTTCCGATCAACTGTACGCGATTTCTTAAATTCATAACACTAAAAATTAAATTAAACATTTCTTTATTTCGCAATGCCGACTGTGTTGATGTCAATCGACGATGCAAAGATGCAGCAGCGGTTTTTCCGGTTTCGGTTTTTTGTTGTTTGCTTTCGCTTATTATTCGTTTGTTGTCGGTTGCTGTCGTTTTAATACTTGTTTTACAATTACTTATATCATTTTTTAAAATATTTTATTATTATTCCGAAATACGGGGCATCGATGTACAGGTTACCGTTATATTCCCCAGATCCATTGCCACATACATTTCAGTAAACTCAGGGCTCACAGTTATGCAGTTACAAGAAACCGGGTCGGAGAAAAATAGCGTGCAGACAATGCCAACTCCCGATGTAACAAAAATGATCATTGGTGCCATGGAGAAAAATCGTTTGCGTGTTTGTGTGGGTCAGGACTTTAAATTTCTCGACTTTCTGTAACGCATGTTCCCGGAGTATGCCAACGGCTTTATTGAAAAAAATGGATGCACTGCTGAACTTAACCAGGCTTGCCCTTATTGCTTGTCAATACAATAAAATCGGAAGCCTGATACATGAGCGTCAGTTTTTCACTAGCTATTATTCCACAGTAATCAATTGGGTGATATCCTCTTGTCGGGTTATGGCTTAAATACACATACATAATTGCCAGGGTTATAATAATTTTTGGTATTTTTGTATGTAGAATACCTATTATCGTAAAATAAGTTAATTTCAAACTGAATAAATTTTAATAAAATGCGCCTGAGAAACAATCAGTTGAAAATTGTGAATACGTTTCTGCTCTCAGTCGCTTTAGGAATTTCTTCGCTAATAGCATGTAACCCTCCGTCAAATGTCAGCCTTTCGAGCATCTTGCAGGAAAGTGTTACTTTTAATTGGAGTTGTGATGACTCTGCTGAATCTTGGACAATAATATATGGCCCCGATGGTTTTATTCCTGCACTAGGAGGAACCATTGTTTCTGGCATTTCAGAAAATCAATTTACACTATCAGGTTTAT
This sequence comes from Bacteroidales bacterium, assembly GCA_017994175.1. GTDB lineage: Bacteria > Bacteroidota > Bacteroidia > Bacteroidales > ML635J-15 > JAGOEF01. Next base: position 16,216 of record JAGOLH010000042.1, read on the forward strand.
CGCCCAATACTGCCTATCAGGTTTATATTCGTTCCGATTGCAGTCAGGAAGGTAATCATAGCGATTTAGTTGGCCCTTTTAGTTTCACAACCCTGATAACATGTCCGGCCCCAGCGAATATCGCTCTAATTTCATATACCGATTCCAGCACAACATTCACCTGGACTCAGCCCGATCAAACTGAATTATGGGAAATTGAGTACGGTCCGTTGGGATTTACTTTAGGTACTGGAACAACCATAACCGGCATTACTCAAAACCCATTCACAATAACTGGTTTGTCGTATGGGACAAGCTACCATGTGTACATCAGGGCTGTATGTGGCGAATTAAACAGTTCTTGGTCGCAGGCAACTGGTTTTACAACAAATTGCATAGTTTTAGTACCTGATTTATCGGAAAGTTTTGATACCGCGCCAATTCCTTCGAAATGCTGGAGTGTCAGGTCGGGACAAATAACCACCAATTCTTCTCTGGGTTATACAAATCACTGGGGCTCTGATGGCTTTGCAAATGCTGGAACAACCGGTGCTGCAAGAGTACACGTTCAGGGCACAGCGTTGTTTGGGTGGCTGATATCGCCATCAATCAATCTTGGGGACGGCTCAGTTTCGTATATACTTGAGTTTGATGTGGCATTAACAAGCTTACACCTTACAACAAACCCTCAGCTAACAGGCACCGACGACAAATTTGCGGTTGTGATTTCGACAGATAACGGGTCAACATGGAGTTCTGCAAACATTCTCAGGGTCTGGGATAATCTGGGTTCACCCTGGGTTTACAATGGGCTAAGCCCTCAGGGATGTCACGTGACTATTGACCTTTCTGGTTATAACGGCATAATAAAGATTGGCTTTTATGCGGAATCGACTGTTTCGAATGCAAGCAACGATCTGTTTATCGACAATGTCGCTGTAAATGCTTTGCCGGAATGCATGGCACCTGAGAATGTTATTGCATACGATGCCACTGAAACATCCGTATTGGTTAGCTGGACCGATTTTACAACAACCACTGCATGGGACATTATTTACGGTGAATTTGGTTTTGACCCTGATGTTAGTGGTAACATTATATCCGGGATAGTTGCAAATCCGTTTACCCTCGAAGGGTTAGTCGATGGAATAACTTATGATATTTACGTACGAGCCCATTGTTCCGGCAATTACAACAACTGGACAGGCCCGGCACAGATAAGTACCCTGCCCTATTGCCTGTCTCCCATCGGTCTAAGTTACTCCGAGGTTTCGGCAAGCTCCGTTGATTTCAGCTGGAACGAATCAGGCACTGCAAATGAATGGGATATCGTTTATGGGCAAGCGGGATTTGATCCTTTCACCGGGGGAACTCTTATTTCAGGCCTTGCTTCGACTGATTTCACCATCGAAGGGCTATTACCCTCAACAGAGTATAATATTTACGTTAGGTCCGACTGTGGTGAGCACAAAAGTAACTGGTCAGAAAAACTCAAAGTCATCACTTCATGCGATAATAGTACGGTCTTACCTGTTTCTGAAAGTTTTGAATCTGACCTGGGATATTTCATTAACGATTTCGCAAATAATGTCGACTGGGATATTATATCTACTGTTTCAACCGACGGATCGAGTTGCGTTAGAAACCATTTTAGCGACAACAACTCGAACAGCATGATTTTGCGTTGTCCGATTGACTTGAGTACAACCATAAACCCGGTTCTAACATTTGCTCATATGCCACTAACATTTTCCGATACCGACCATTGTTATGTTGAAATATTAACCAATGGTAGTACTTGGACAATTCTACCCGCCAACCGATATATGGGCTCTGGCAACTATCATATTCCAACACAAAACAACCCTGAAGGCCCATGTTTTGATATGAGTTCATATTATACATCATTTTCGACTCCATTGACCAATGCGTATTGGAGGAACGAAAAGTTTTCACTTTCCGATTACTCGGGGCAGGCTGAAGTCTGGCTGAGGTTTCGTGTCAATTCAGGTTCACAGCTTAATTTCCCCGGGTGGTATATCGACAACATACAGATTTTCGACGAAACCTGCCCCAAACCTGCCGATGCAGAAATTATAGTTATCGAAAGCAGTTTTGCAAAATTAATTTGGGCAGACAATAGCTTTGCGGAACAATGGAAAGTTATTTATGGCCTTCATGGTTTTAATCCGGTAGGTGAAGGTTCTGTTATGATTTCAAATGACACAATGACGGTGATTACAGACTTGATTCCTGAAAGCTATTACGATGTTTATGTTTTGGGTATTTGCTCAGGCGATGAGCAAAGTGAGATCACGGGGCCCGTTTCATTTCATACTACCGAACAATGTGTAACGCCTTCGGAGTTGTCGGTATCAAACATTACAAAATCTCAGGTAACGTTAGCATGGGCAGTTCCTGAACCCAATTCCTGGATAATTCTTTACGGAGAAACTCCTCTGAACATTGAATCCGGAGGGATACTGCTATCGGATATTTCAGAGAACCCATACACCCTGACAGGCCTTCTCCCCGGCACACAATACGATGTATATGTAAAGGCTGATTGCGATACAGATGGAGAATCGCACTGGTCGGGGCTTTACCAATTTACCATGTTACCGGCATGTTTGGTTCCGGTTGGTTTTACAGTTTCGGATGTGACCGCAAGCACAGCTCTTGTTTCCTGTGCTAACGAACCCGATGCAACCGGATGGGCAATATTATACGGCGTCTCTGGGTTTAACCCTTATACCGATGGAACTATAATCAGTGGTATTAACACCGCTGATTATACAATTTCCGGGTTAACGCCACACACATCATACGATATATATTGCAGGAGTATTTGCGGAAGCTGCCATAGCGAATGGTCCGGTAAAATTGAAATAAATACCACATGCTATGAACCGTTCAACCTTCCATTAATTGAAACCTTCGAAAATGGATTTGGCGCGTTTATCAATTCCGAGGGAAACGGGGCAAACTGGAGCATTGAATCTGCAATAGCTTTCGAGGGTCAGCATTGTATTAAAAATGCATACACCAATTCCGATAATAACCTGATTGTGTTACGATGCCCTGTTGATTTAAGCTATGCACAGCATCCATATATTAGTTTTGCAAGCATGGCTTTAACCGAGAAAAACTACGATTATTGCTATGTTGAGGTATCAACCAACGGAACCGACTGGACGTTCCTGTCACAGGAAAGCTATATGGGTGAAGGGCTTTATCAGAATGCATATCTTTTCATGCAGTATCAGTCGGAAGGTCCATGTTTCATGGAATCATCATATCCCGGTTGGCAAAATGCTGCACCTGATAATAATTTATGGAAAGTAGAAACCTTCAATCTGAGCGATTTTGCAGGCGAACCTGAAGTATGGATCAGGTTCCGGCTCCATTCAGATGCATCCTATCTAAGAAGCGGGTGGTTATTAGACAAAATTATAATTTATAACGAAACCTGTCAGCAGCCCTCTAATCTTACATTAATTAATTCATCCGGATATTCAGCCTTAATTGGCTGGGAAGAAGAGGGAGCCGCTACAGAATGGGAATTGGTTTACGGTCAGCAGGGATTCTACCCTGTTGAAACCGGAATCTTTGTTTCTACCACCAGCAACCAATACAATATTACAGGCCTCAGTCCGGAAACCCATTATGATGTATATGTCCGTTCGGTTTGTTCTGACGACAATAAAAGCCTGTGGACCGGTCCGTTTGAGTTTATCAGTAATGTGCCATGTACAGCCATCGCAGGTACAAGCTTAATTGATGCAGATTATCAATCAATTAGCTTAGAAATCAACCCCCTCGGATTGGAAACGAATTGGGAAATATTGTATGGTTATTCCAATTTTATTGCAGGAGAAGGAAACCTGGTTTCGGTTTTTGATAATACATTCATGGTATCTGGATTAAGCGATAATACCGAATATGACTTCTATATCAGGTCTGATTGCGGCGCCAACGGGTATTCGGATTGGGTAGGTCCCTTTACATATGCAACAATGGTAACGTGTCCACCTATTGTTGGTATCGAAGTTGAGAATATTACCTACGATAGTTTTAGTTTTTTAATACAAGCAGGTTCAACAGAAACCGAATGGGATATTACGTACTGTTTTCAGGGAGAAGACCCCTATACAGAAGGGACCCTGATTGAAGGCAATACCAATAACCCTGTTACAATTTCAGACCTTGAACCTGAAACAATGTATTCGGTATATATAAGGGCAAACTGCGGAGCGTTTCTTGGCACAGCTGAGCCGGCAGGACCATATCAAATTACCACCTTGCCTTTGTGTCCGGAAGTTATCAATATTACGGCTTCAGATGTGCAATGCAATTCTGCCATGATAAGCTGGAATGCAGGTTCAGAGGAAACAGGATGGACAATTGAATTTGGCGAACAGGGCTTTGCTCAGGGAACAGGTACCGTTGAAACCCTATCATCTCCTTATATACTGCTTGACAACCTGTCGATAAACACCATTTACACTATTTACATAAAAGCAAATTGCGGCGGTTTACTTGGCGATTCCGATTGGCAGCATTTCGATTTTAAAACAGCATGCGATACAATTTCGGAATTCCCATGGGCTGAAGAATTCGCTGAATGGGAAGCAATTTCACAGTGCTGGGACCTTACCGGTGGCACCAATACGGTTATGCATTACAATAACAGCGCGGTAATGGCTAATTTCTGGTCGTGGGCAGACGGGAAAACCGCATATTTAACAAGTCAGTTGATTGATAAATCTTTGCTGGTAAACCCTCGGATTGAATTTATGTGGTCTCATAAGTTTTATTCCTATATGTCTCCCAACGATAAACTTGAACTTCAGGTCAGCGATGATGATGGAGGAACATGGACAAACGTGTGGGTAAAGTCGGGGAGTGCATTCGAATCGAATGATGGAGCCGGAACCACAAGCCCTGGATCCTATACAACATCAGAACCGATTTCTTTGGCTAATTTCGGCGATTATATTAAATTCAGGTTCATCTTCACATCAGGATACGGGTCTGACGCCTTTATCGACAATGTAATGATTTACGATGTTCTCTGTGAGCCCGTTGTGGATATTGCCATTGCCGATATTTCCTACGATTTTGCAATTGTTGAATGGGATAACCCCACAGGCAATCCGGTAAACATGTATTACGGCCTTCATGGATTTGACCCTGCGTCAGAAGGAAATATCATTCATTATATCAGTGCAAATACAGAATCATACTATATTTTCGGATTATTGCCCAATACAATGTACGATGTTTACATTGAGTCGGTTTGCAATGATGTGCACTCCGAACTTGTGGGGCCAATAAGCTTTACTACGCAAGCCTACAGCACCGAAACCGACATTCTGGGGTTTTCGTTTGGGGAATATGATGCCGACGCTGCAGATATTGATGCTGTGGAAAAGTTGGTTTCTTTAGCAGTGATTGAAGGCACCGATGTTACGAGTCTGGCAGCGATATTCAATCTTTCGTTCGGTGCCAAAGCCTACGTGAATGGCGTATTACAATATTCGGCAACAACCGAAAACGATTTCAGCAACCCTTTGCTATATTTGGTCGTTGCACAGGACGAAATCCATCAAACCGAATGGACCATTGATGTGAATATTTTGTCGGATATAATACCTGAAACCTCACATAGCATTAGCATCTACCCCAATCCGGCAACAGAATATATTTATTTGTACACAACAAGTCAAATGTATCCGGATGAAATAACACTAATGAGCAGCGATAGCAGGGTCGTTTCCTCTACCCGCAATTGCACACAAAACACGCTAATTTCTCTGGAGGGAACAAATCCAGGCTTATATTTGCTCAGAATAGCGTATTCTGATGGAAACTTAATTTGGAAAAAATTCATTAAAATATAATCCTGAGAAAACACCCAAAAACAGATTTATTTTTTCTTCAGGTCAAACATAATATTATCATAATTTACCAAGTTGATTCGTAAAATATTGCATTTCTCATTGCCACATAACTTGGTAACTTGAAAATAAATAAATATTAGTACTTATAAAATTTTTGTCGACAATGATATTAATAATACATTTTATATTTAAATTTGTTAATATTTAGTTATATATCTTGTTAAAATTTAAATAATCATGCAAAAAGCGATTTATAGCTCTTTATCTGTAATACTTCTGAATTTGCTTTGTTATACCCTAATTTCTCAGGAATCGGAATTAAACCGTACAAACCATTGGTTTTTCGGGGATAGTTGTCATGTCGATTTTTCGGGCGAAACACCCGTTGCTTATAACGATGGTTCGTTATATACATTAGAAGGTTGTTCGGCTATTTCTGATTTATACGGAAACCTGCTTTTTTATACTGATGGTATGCGGGTTTACGATGCGCAAAACGAGCAAATGCCTAACGGATATGGCTTACACGGAGAGTTCTCGTCTTTAAATTCAGCATTAATTGTTCCTAAACCGGATGACAGCAAAATATATTACATTTTTACCACTCCTTCGTATGGAGGCGCAGGATTGAATTATTCTCATATGGCTTATTCGGTTGTAGATTTGTCGCTGCGGGAAGGACTAGGAGATGTTACTTTAAAGAACATTGAACTGTTGCCAACATCGGCCGAACAATTGGGGGCCGTACATCATAAAAATGAAACCGATTACTGGGTAGTAGGTCACGAGTTGCACAATGATAAGTTCTACGCATTTCTTGTTACCGAAAACGGTGTTTCTCAGGAACCGGTTGTTTCTGAAGTGGGAGTCTATTTTCAAACAATATATGAGTACTCAGTAAGTGGCTTTAAATTTTCTCCATCAGGGTGTAAGGCAGTTTCTACCTATGCAAATCTGGCTATGTTTCAAATTTTCGATTTCGATAATGAGCATGGCAAACTATTTAACCCTATTACAATAAATATTCCATGGCCATGGGGTGCGTGTTTTTCACCAGACTGCAGGTATTTATATATTGGGATGTGGGACACAGAAAGTATTAGTAATCCCGGAGAAAAAATATTTCAGTTCGATATATCAAATACAACTGCTGAAAGCATTTTTGCTTCCCGAAAACTGATTTCACAAGATGTAGCGGGTTCGCAGGCACAGATGCAACTGGCACGTGATGGTAAAATTTACTGTTCAATATATCAGAGCGAATATATAGCGGTGATTAATGAGCCCAACAATTATTCCCACGCATGTGATTTTGTGGCAGAAGGGTTGTATCTGGCTGGTAGCAAATCTCTTGCAGGAATAACCAATTTTGTACAAAGTTTTGTAAGACCGAAAGATCAGTATTATGCCGATTGTCCGTTGTACGAAACCATTGGAGAAAATCAATCCCATATTGCCCGATTGTTTCCAAACCCTTTTTCCGACAAAACAATTCTTTATTTTAACAAATCATGGAATAATGTAACCCTGACCGTTTTCGATGCATCCGGAAAGGAGGTGTTTCAGGCAAACAATATTTCAGGCGACAGTTATACCATCAATCGCAACAAGCTTGAAACAGGATTGTATATTTTACAAATACAGCACAATGGAATTATAATTGACTCTATTAAAATGCTAGTCAACTAACCTTTTTCAAATACCCACAGTAATTAGTAAGCCATAGCATTAACCGATATGCCGAAAATGCAACAAAAGTGACTGCCGGATATAACCTAGGCACCATTGTTGAGGCATCAAAGATACCCCATCATTGCAGTAAGCGTCCACGCTTACTGTTTAACTCAAACTATAATCTAATAAAAATCTATTGTTAAGGGACATCCTCCGGTAGGCTTCAGGCATCCACGCTTGCTCCATGAAAGTCAAATGTTGCGTATTGAGTATCCCTGATTAATTGTTCAAAGGTATTGCTGTGTATGCGGCAGCAACATACGAGTGTGTTAAGAACATAAGCTACAAGTCAATTAAAGTGGTATCCCAGGCTTAGACATAAATTGGGTCTTATAGATCCTGATATGTAATTTCGAATTGTCGTTTCCCCAATTTCTTCTGGTATTCCGCTAATGATAATGGTCGATTTCTCGTAATACTGAAGATAGATAGAAGTACCTAAATAAAATTCAAGTGCCAGATGCTGGGTGAGATAAAATTGCCTGCCAAATAAAATATTTAATTCAGGCCATCTTTTTATTACACTTATATTGTTCAGGTAGTCCCCTTGAAATGTATACATTTCAATGTTATGAATCTTGAAACTGGTGAACCCAAATTGCAGCGATGCAAACCACCCGAATGGAGCTTTTGGGGTCTCAGCATTTAAATGCTTATTTGTTTTCCCAAAATACACCCTCGATCCAAGCATTATTTTAAAACCATCAGAATTGTAGAATTTGCCGAAATCCCATTCTCTGCCAGTGCTTGCCCAACTCCTGTGCTTATAAGTGAACTCAAATTCTGTACTAATGAGTTTATGGATTGGTTTTTCGAAACCAATGTTTGGATTGAGCGCAATAAGGTCTTTCAATGGCCTTGTTTTTATAACTGTATTATTAAAGAACTGACCGTTTGTGTTGATTTGGATACATAGTATAATTAAAATAGAGCCTACGATTTTCTTCATATATGGCAGAATCTTTTTCAACCCGTTGTGCATTTATGGCAAATTTAGTTTATATTTAATTGTAAGATTATATAAGGAATTTTTTAAGGATTTGAATTATAGAAGATGTATTTAAAAAATTCAGGATTCAACTACTCATCATGGCTCATGATTACAGCAAGCGTGGACGCTTGCTGCATAGTACCCATCATTGCAGTAAGCGCCCACGCTTACTGTATAATTAAATGTAAAACTAAAACTACAACTATCATTGCAGTAAGCGTCCACGCTTGCTGCATAGTACCCAAATTTAAAACGGATCAATGGTTAGAGGGCAATTTTCGGAGGCACTACTATAAACATATTCAAAATCACCTGACTTCGACAATGCGCCACCCTAAAAATTCTCCCAAAAGTTTTCTTCAAACAATTGAGCGATAGATTTGTGCCTCTGGGTCAAAAGCATTGTTTGTGTCATAGTATTGCCACTTACAGGTAGGT
>JAGOLH010000043.1 GCA_017994175.1 Bacteroidales bacterium
CTGTATTCGGTGTAAAGGGCGGGGCTGCAGGTGGTGGCTATTCACAGGTAATACCCATGGAAGATATTAACCTGCATTTTACGGGTGATCTGGCAGCGGTCGAAAAAGCACACAACCTGCTGGCAGCTCTCATCGACAACCAGTTGCAGAACCGCAGCCACGATTTCGACCTGGATGCAAGAACTATCAGTTGGAAGAGAGTGATGGACATGAACGACCGCTCGTTGCGTGACGTTGTAATCGGACTTGGCGGAAAAGCTCAGGGCGTACCCCGCGAAACCGGATTCAATATTACGGCTGCATCGGAAGTGATGGCTATTCTATGCCTGTCAGAAAATCTGAAAGATCTGAAAGAACGGCTGAGTAACATATTTATTGGTTACACCTACGATAGTAAGCCGATTTTTGCCCATGACCTCAAAGCCGAAGGTGCTATGGCAGCTTTGTTGAAAGATGCCATAAAGCCCAATCTGGTGCAGACTCTTGAAAATACTCCAGCAATTATTCATGGTGGACCTTTTGCCAATATTGCTCAAGGCACGAATTCAATTATTGCGACAAAAATGGGCTTATCCCTGAGCGATTTTGTGGTTACCGAAGCCGGTTTTGCATCTGACCTTGGTGCTGAAAAATTTTTCGATATCAAATCTCAGTATGGAGGTTTGAATCCCAATGCAGTCGTTATCGTTGCCACTGTTCGTGCGCTTAAATATCATGGTGGGAAAGCGCTTTCAGACTTGTCGCTGCCCGATACCGGTGCGTTGAAGAATGGGTTGGCAAATCTCGACAAGCATATCGAGAATATGCAGATGTTCAATTTTAAACCCATTGTAGCTATTAACCGCTTTGCAAGCGACAGTGCTGAAGAACTGCAAATGATACGCAAACATTGCGAGGAAATTGGAATTCGGGTTGCTGTGAACGATGCATGGGAAAAAGGAGGGAAGGGTGCGCTGGAATTGGCAGAAATTGTAGCCGGAGAAGCCCTATCGTGCCGTGTATGTTTCCGACCATTATACGATTTTTCGTGGCCGGTAGAGCAGAAAATAGAAACCATTGCTAAAAAAATGTATGGTGCTGCCGGTGTGGAATATTCCTTGAAAGCCCGTACTCAACTAAAAACCATTACGAGCCTCAAATTGGATAAACTCCCTGTTTGCATTGCAAAAACGCAAAATTCGCTTTCGGATGATCCAAAACTAAAAAACCGACCACATGGTTTTATCGTCAATATACGCGAAATAGAAATAGCGTCAGGAGCCGGATTTATTATTCCCATTGCCGGAGAAATAATGAGGATGCCCGGATTACCGAAAAACCCGTCTGCCGAACTGATCGACATCGACGACAATGGAAATATCAGCGGATTGTTTTAAAACAGAAAAATCAATCTAGTTTAGGCGGCTGTGTGAGTTATGGTGCTCGTCGTAATAGCAAGTGAGTATACTATCCATATGTTCTTCACCGTATGCGATTCGATTGATTTTATGCCATAATTCATCTGTAATAAGGCATCGCAGAGGCTGGGCAACTTTAAGAATATCGCCGAAGCTTGATATAAGTTTTTTATCCCAAACCTTATAATATTTCACAATGTCGTCGGAATGCACAACTTTGCGTCGTGTTCCTTCGGGCTTGGCTCTCATTGGAACAGGGAGGTTCAGATATCCGTAATCATCTGTCAGTTCCTCTCCTGGCTGAATATCGCGAATGGCAATCTCGAAATCATAGGCTGTGGTCAGACAATTTGAATTGAAACTGTGGTTCGTGTAACGTGCATTGTCCCAACATAATACGAAATTCCCATGATTGTTACGGAAAGTATATTTACTCAGCACATCTTTATACACTCCATCCATGTTCATTACTTCAAGTGGTGTAAACTCACGGTCGAGCTTATCCTGAACCCAGGTAATAGTACCTTTGGGAATAAAGTGTGTTGCAACAATGCCGTAACCCACTTCGTTACTTATCCATTTAAGTTCACAATTGGGATGTATCATAGCATTTCGAAATTTGGTTCTTGTGTTTAACTTTTAAGTTAAGTTATCTGCAAAATTATAGAAGAAAAACTATTGTGTGATCGTAATTATACTATTATTTTTGTTAACAGAATTACTGGGTTATAAACCAGTATCATTGCTAATGCATATTGAAATGTGAGAAATAGTTAGCATTAAAAACAATGCTTAGGTATCAATTAAAAAAGATGTTATGACAACAGCCAGAACAGTGTATAAAGGATCGCTGAGAACAGAAAATACGCATATTCAATCAGGTACTGTGATTGAGACCGATGCACCTGTCGACAACAAAGGTAAGGGTGAGCGTTTTTCGCCAACCGATTTAGTGGCAACTGCGCTATGCGACTGTATGCTCACTATTATGGGAATTGCTGCGCAGGAGCAGGGTTTTTCGATTGACAATGCCAAAGCTGAAGTAACTAAAATCATGACAGATAAGCCTCCCAGAAAAATTGCAAAAGTGATTATCAACCTCGATTTTACGATGTGTATTATAAACGATAAACAGCGTAAGGTATTGCAGGCAATACCCCGCTTGTGTCCTGTATCGTTAAGCCTGCATCCGGAGGTAGTTCAGGAAGTGAATTTTAAATTCTGATGTTATGGATTTCGCTGATTTAACTGGAATTGCAGGGTATTGTGAAAAAATTGCAGAACCTGCCGATTCAGCATCGCGGTATGGCTCAGGTTTGGTTGATGTGTTTTCGACCCCCGCACTGGTGGCATTTGTCGAAAAAACATGTATGCTTTCGGTGAATGAAAATTTGCCTGAAGGCTACAGCACCGTGGGGGTGCGAATTGAACTGACCCATGAAAAAGCTACGCCAATTGGAAAAATGGTATATTGCAACTCAACGGTCAGCAATATTGATGGGAAAAAAATCAGGTTTGAGGTTGTTGCCTGCGATGAAAAAGGAATTATCGGGCGCGGTTATCACGACAGGTATATTATCGAGGTCAGCAGTTTTATGGCGAAACTGTAACAGACATTATACTATGTTTCTTAACATATCATTCTGAAACCTTGCATTTTCAGACAATTCATGATGATTCTATTATATCATTTAGAATTATAAACGATTTTGTGTTTTTTCATGTTTTAATGAAATTTAAAAATTTATCTTTGCTTTTCGTAATTAACTAATTAATGCTATTATAAAACTAAATAAATCAACAGGTTATGGCAAAGAAAAACGTAATTATCATTGGAGCTGCCGGAAGAGACTTCCACAACTTCAACATGTATTACAGAGGTAATGCCAACTATAACGTAGTGGCTTTTACTGCTGAACAAATCCCCGGTATCGAAGGAAGACCTTATCCGCCCGAGTTGGCTGGCAAGGATTTATATCCTAAAGGCATTCCCATTTTCAAAGAAACGGAATTGCCTGCGTTGATTAAAAAATTTAAGGTTGATGACTGTGTTTTTGCATACAGCGATAAACCCTACAACTATGTGATGAGCATCGGAGCCATTGTGAATGCAGCCGGAGCCAATTTTGTACTTTTAGGACCCAGAGACACACAGGTAAAATCGACAAAACCTGTTATTGCCGTTGGAGCTACCCGAACCGGTTGCGGAAAATCGCAGACATCGAGAAGGATCATCGAAATTCTGGTAAAAAAAGGTTTACGCGTTGTGGCAGTTCGTCACCCCATGCCTTACGATCCCGATCTGAACAAACAGAAAGTGCAACGTTTTGCTACAGTTGACGATTTAAAGAAACACAACTGTACGATTGAAGAAATGGAAGAATATGAACCCCATGTGGTTACCAAACGCAACGTGATTTATGCCGGTGTCGATTACGAAGCCATTCTTCGCGAAGCTGAAAAAGATCCCGATGGATGTGACGTTGTGCTTTGGGATGGTGGTAACAACGACTTCCCATTCTATGTTCCCGATTTATTTGTAGGTGTTGCCGACCCATTGCGTCCCGGTGCCGAAGTAAGCTATTACCCCGGCGAAGTGGTTGCCCGCATGGCCGACGTTATTGTAATCAATAAAATAGACTCAGCATCTCTTGAAAATATAAATACAGTTAGGGCAAATCTGGCAAAGATTAACCCCAAAGCTACCATCGTGGATGGTGCTTCGTATCTTACGGTTGATAAACCCGAACTGATACGTGGTAAAAGAGTGCTTGTAATTGAAGACGGACCCACACTTACCCACGGTGAAATGAAAATAGGTGCTGGTACGGTAGCTGCCATGAAATATGGTGCTGCAGAACTGATAGATCCACGTCCTTATACCGTTGGTACACTCAGCGATACTTTTAAATCGTATCCCAATATCGGTATCTTGCTTCCGGCAATGGGTTACGGCGACAAACAAGTGAAAGACCTTGAAAAAACCATTGCCAACACCCCCTGCGATGCAGTAGTTATTGCAACTCCTATCGATTTGAGCAGGATTGTGAAAATTAAGCAACCCACCGTGAAAATTGGTTACGAACTGCAGGAAATCGGTTTCCCGAATCTTGAGCAAATCCTCGACGAATTTGTAAAAAAGCACAATTTGAAGGGGAAGAAAAAATAAACTGAAAAAAAATAAAAAAAGGCTTGCTTCAGCAGGCCTTTTTTATGAATTATTTTTTACCGACTTTAGCAATTCTATCCGGATTTTTCCGGAGGAAGTCTTCCCAATTCTTATATGACGAGGGCGCTGTGATAACGTTCGACTGATAAAAATGGCATAATGCCACAGCCAGTCCGTCGGTAGCGTCGAGATGTTTGGGCATATCGCTGAAACGGAGAATTTTCATAAGCATTGCTGCCACCTGTTCTTTTGCGGCATTCCCGTTACCTGTAATTGAACTTTTTATTTTTTTTGGTGCATATTCAAAAATAGGGATTTCGCGACTGAGAGCGGCGGCAATGGCAGCGCCCTGTGCCCGCCCCAGTTTCAGCATCGACTGCACATTTTTACCCTGAAATGGCGCTTCAATCGACAGCTCGTCGGGGTTATACCCGTCAATCAGTTGAATGGTCCTTTCGTAGATGTGTTTCAGCTTGAGGTAGTGATTCTCGAATGTATGCATATCTACAATGCCCAAACTTACCAGAGAAGGATTGTTCCCGGTAATCTGCAATACACCGTATCCCATATAATTGGTGCCGGGGTCAATGCCCAGAATGATCCGGTCGTTTGCAGTCGTACTCATATTATTGCTCGGTTAGTTTATCGCCCCTGAGGTAGCGGAAACGTTTTCGTGCATCTACTGTGTAAATGCTTCCCGGGTATTCGGTTATCAGTTTTTGGTAGGCATCCATGGCTTTAGTCTTGTCTTTCAGTGTGTAATCGAAGAGGTGCGCCAGGTTATACAGCGCATTGTCGGAAAGTATGTCGTAGGAGTATTTGCTGATCACCTCCTGATACATGGCAATGGCGTCATTGTACCTGCCGTTCGATTCAAATATCTGAGCCTTCCGGAATAAAATATCATCGGAAATTTTATGTGCCGGAAACATGGTTATCACACTGTCGAGGGTGAGCAGTGCCAAATCATCTTTGTGCTTGTACTGCAACAAGTCGGCACGGCTGAACATTTGCAGGGCTGTATAAGTGGTATCAAGTGCAGAATTGTCGGTAATAAATAGCGACAATTCGAATGCATCGTTGGCAATGAGTTTACTCGTACTTGCTTTAAGCACATCGAGCTGCGCAAGAGCCCACTGAAACTGCCCGGTATAATAAGCCAGCTTTGCTTTACGAAACCGTGCCTCATGGCCGTAAGGGTTGTTTTGATTTGCTTTCTCAACCTGGGCATAGGTGAGAGCAGCATCCCAATAATTTCCCGAAAGAAGCAGAATATCAGCGTAGAGTAGTTTGCACTCAGCAATCTCGGAAGCACTGAGTCGCTGCTGGCTGATGACATCACTGAGTAAATTCGATGCTTCTTCCATTTTATCAAGGTAAAAAGCCTGAATGCTGGCCAGAGCATAAATCATCCGAAAGGCTTGCTTTTGTCTGGTTTTTGCAATGTTGTCCTTGAGTTTTGCTTCAAGAGTCAGCAATTCTTCCTGTGTTCGTTGCGGTGAATTGATTACTTTTGTGTACAGTGTGTTTAGATATTCGATATCAGCCAGATTGTAGTTTGGGTTCGATTGGCCTGATTGCAAAACATAATCGAAACATTTGAGCGCTAGATCAAACTCCTGTTCCTGCGTAAGCATCTGACCGAATTCAATGAGCCTTGTCCCCATGCCGTTGGTGCGTTTGTCGATGCTTACCAATTGCTGATAGGCTTCTTCGTTTCGCCCGGTTTGAATATATTGCCAGATGAGTAACTCGGCATATACTGTTTTTTGCGGATATTTCTGTATTCGCTGCAAGAGGCTGGCCTCGAGCAACTGGTTGAGGTCATTTTCGGTACTGCTTGCCATGATCATCTGAAATCGGTTCTGAATATTGTCGAGATAAACCGGATAGTCGAGCAGCAAATCCAGAAACTTTTCAGTCATTTTTTGGTAGTCGCGCTGATAATAATATAGATTTGCTAGTTCGTAATCGTAGTTGCTTTTTTGTTGTGCAGCCGCCTGAAGGTAAAGTGTTTCGGCATATTCATACAAGCGGTTTAAAATGAAGTAGTTGGCAGTATTAAGGGTCTGTGGTTTTTGTGCAAGCGATAGTTTTACTGCTTTATCGTATTGCTCTGTTGCTTTGCCGGCATCGTTCATTGCGGTATATACAATTCCAAGGTCGACATATAAACTTGGATCGCCGGAATTCTTCTTAATTTCTTTTTTCAGATACTTCTCAGCAGTACTGAATTCGTTCAGTTCCGACAAGCACTTTATATAGTAGCTGAGGTAGTTCCGGTATTTGTACTGATCGTAGAGTTGCTGAAAAATAACAGAAGCCTTATCGTATTCACCCGCATTGTAATACTGCATTGCAAGGTCGTAATCGTACCCCTGAGCCTTTGCCGGGCTGATATTGACAATACATACAAACAGCAAAACTATAATTGCTTTCGCTGTATGTGGTATGCTACCTGCTATTCTCAAGGCTGTCGATTAGTTTTAGTATTTCAGGGTGATAACGGTAATATTTCTGTTTATGTTGTTCAACAAACTTAATTCTTCCACGCACGTCGTTAGCGGTGAAATTCATGAGCGAATCTTCGTTGTGCAGGTAAACCAACAATGTGCTGTCGTTAAGGATACCATTTTCGGCATCCTGCTTCAGATTTTCGAGTTGTTGCCGCCGGTGTTCAAGGCTTTCGAGCATCTCGGCATAATGCTCTTTAAGTAATTTTTTAAAGGTTTTGTCGATTGTGCCATATTCGTACATCAGAACCAAATTGTTTCCGTTTATGATGTTGCTGACTTCGGGTGTTGCAAAATAATTATCATATTTTTTCACGGTATCATACATCATTGTAATACTGTCGATGCCGATTTCCGACAATTCTTTGTACACCTGACGGTTTAAATCGAGCAAAGAGTCGACTTTCTGAATGGCGTGTTTTTGTGTATTATTGCTGCATGAACTACCGGCCAAAAAAATAGCAATAAGCAATATGGAGATTATTAAATGTTTATTCATTGCCAATAAAATTAAATCCTGTGTAAGGTGTCAAAACCTTGGGAATTGTTATACCCGTTTCGGTCTGATTGTTTTCGAGAATGGCTGCTACAATTCGGGGAAGGGCAAGTGCACTGCCATTGAGTGTGTGAGCCAGCAGGTTTTTTTTGCTTTGGCTGCAACGATATCTGAGTTTCAGACGATTTGCCTGAAAGCTTTCGAAATTTGAGACGGAACTTACTTCAAGCCAACGTTCCTGTGCTGCACTGAACACTTCAAAGTCGAAAGTCATAGCCGATGTAAAACTGATGTCACCACCGCAGAGTTTCACAATACGGTAGGGTAGTTCGAGTTTTACCAGAAGTCTTTCAACGTGTTCAACCATTTCGTTCAGTGCCTGATACGAATTCTCCGGCTTTTGTATCTGCACAATTTCGACCTTGTCGAACTGATGCAGACGGTTTAATCCGCGCACATGGGCACCCCAGCTTCCGGCTTCACGGCGGAAACAAGCTGAGTATGCGACATTCTTAATCGGCAGTTTTTCTTCAGGGACAATAACATCGCGGTACAGATTGGTAACGGGCACTTCTGCGGTAGGAATCATATAAAAATTATCGAGGCCTATTTGATACATCTGCCCTTCCTTGTCGGGAAGCTGACCTGTGCCAAAACCACTGTCCTCGTTTACCATGAGCGGAACCATAACTTCGGCATAGCCTGATTTTTCGGCTTCATCGAGAAAAAAGCTGATCAGAGCACGTTGCAGTTTGGCACCTTTCCCTTTATATACAGGAAATCCGGCTCCGGTAATTTTCGTGCCCAAATCGAAATCGATAATGTCGTATCGGGTAATCAGTTCCCAGTGTGGAAGCTTTTGTACTAACATAGGAATGTTACCTCCGCTGCGGATAATCTGATTATCGGCTGCAGTTTTTCCAGTGGGTACTGATTCGTGCGGTGCGTTGGGCAAGGTAACAAGCAACTTTTGAAGGGTTGATTCCGTGTCGGAAAGTTCCGATTCAAAAACTCGCGACTTTTCTTTTGCTGCTGCGGTTTTTTGCTTGATTGCCTCTGCTTCTGCCTGCCTCCCTTCTTTATATAAATTTCCGATAACACGCGAACTTTCGTTCAGTTCGTTCAGTAATTTATCTTTTTTAAATTGAATTTCACGTCTGGTATCATCAAGTCTGATGATTTCATGAATGGTTTGTGAGGCGTCAAAGTTTTTAATTTGTAACAGCCTGATTATTCTGTCGGGGTTTTCGCGTATATCGGTGAGAGTTAACATAAAAGTAAAATTAAAAGAAATCCTGTTTTTTCAGCTAAATTAGAAAAAACAGGATGCTTAATGAAAAAAATATGAAATTATTCTTTTGTGGCTGCTTCTTGTTGGTTTTCAACAGGAACCACCGATACATAAGAACGGTTGTTATTCTTTTTTTCGAATTTAACAGTTCCGTCGCACAGGGCAAACAACGTATGGTCTTTTCCTATGCCCATGTTTTTACCCGGATGGTGCACCGTGCCGCGTTGACGAACAATGATATTTCCTGCAACAGCTTCCTGACCTCCGAAAATTTTAACGCCCAGCCGTTTACTGTGCGATTCTCTGCCGTTGTGTGAACTTCCGGCTCCTTTTTTGTGTGCCATAACTGAATTATTTAACCAATGATTTCCTGAACTTCGATTTCACTAAAATTCTGACGATGTCCGTTGAGAACCTGATAACCTTTGCGGTTTTTTTTCTTGAAAACCAAAACTTTATCGCCACGAACATGAGAAACTACTTTGGCAACGATCTTAGCATTTTCAACTACCGGTCTTCCTACGGTAAACTTGTTTTCGTTTTCAATCAACAGAACTTTGTCAAAGTCAACATTATTTCCTTCGGCTTCAGAAAGGCGGTGAACAAATAATTTGCTCCCTTTTTCAACCTTAAACTGTTGCCCTGCTATTTCAACAATTGCGTACATCTTTATTACTTTATCAAAAATTTATACTCACTTTTGGGAGGGCAAAGATAGAAAAAGAATAATAACTATAAAATTATTTTTTAACAATTTTGCTTTTATTGCCCGTATTTATTTTAATTCCTGCACTTAACCAACAACCAGATGGAATAATTCCCCCGAAATCAGGTGTCTGTGCATTGAATATGTTGTTTGCCAGAACATACACTGTTAATTTTCCGAAATTGGAAGATATTCCTACGTCTGTTGCAAATACTGGTTGATAAGGTACTTCCGTGTTGTTTAAGGTGTAGGTACCATTCCTTGTCTGGTACGATATTCTGATTTCGGCTTCCACAATCTGACCGAATCCGATTATAACATTGGCATTGAGTTTATGTCGCAGATAATCGAGGGTATATGCCGAAAGCAATTCACTGGAAAATTTAGTCTTTTTCAGATATGTATGGCTAACCGAAAATGATTTTAGCCACTGAATCCCCTTTGTATCCGGCAGAGGTTTGAATGCAAGCGTAAGGGTATTACCAATTGTGGTGATGTGGGTGTGATTCATGGCATGATACACTGTTTCATCAGGAGCTCTTACCCAGTCGATAGTGTTCAGTCCATCGATATAAAATAATTTCTCTTCAGCATGAAACCAATTTTTTGCAACAGCAAACCCCAGCTCATAATTATAGGCATCTTCGGGATGCAGGTTGCTGTTGCCGATATTTGTTACGCTTTTGTAATACAGTTCCGTGTAGGTTGGAAGGCGTTGGTTTCGGTTGAACGAAAGCCATGCTGAAAAAGTTTGCGTATAAGAGTAACTCAGTTTCAATCCTCCACCGGGTTTTATTCCTGTTCCGAACCAGAATCCCATGGCTCCTGCCTGAAAGCTGAATCCCGAAAAGCTTTTACTATTAAAACCAGCAAACAGGTTTGCCATATTGCGTGTTTTACCAAAAGCCAGCTCAATTCCGGTCGAAAACGGGTCGTTTTTTGGCTCCTCAAGCTGCTCTCCGAGCACAGTACTAACAATTCGATCGTGATTATAACTGCAGTTTGCACTGAAAGTCCCAAACTCAACACCCCTGTTAACGGTAAGTGAAAGCCCCATCCGATCGCTTAGATGATAATTGTGCCCCTGATAGTAAGCCGTAGGTGTATAGCTGTTTTCTGAATATTTTGCTGTGTCGGTGCCCCAGATATAATACCCGTTGTCTTGAGTATAGAGGCTTTCTCTGAAAAGCTCGAATCTGTCGTGGGTACGTTTCCAGTACATGGTCGGAGCAAAATTGAAATTCAAGCCTGTACTTGCCTGTAACGATACAAAACCGGTTTGTATCGACTCGTACTGGTTGGGGAAACGGGTGGAGTAAAAACTTTGAGCACCAAAACCTTTCGAAGCAATTCCTGCTTGAAACCTGTAGTAGCCTGAAACGTGCAGTTGCCCAGAAAGCATATAATACGCTTTTTCGGTATTGAAATCGGTATTAAACATATAGCCCTTGCTTTGTTTTCCCGAAAACGCGATCAAATGATTCAACCTGCCAGTTGAAAATCCTGCCATGGCTTCGTAACCCATAAGAAAGTATGAGCCTCCTGTAAGGTGCATGGTAATATGATTCTCTGTCAGGTTTCTGCAACTATAGTTTACAGCCCCGTTGTAGGCTCCGGGTACAAAAAAAAGCGACTCGGCACCCGAATAACCGGTGATTTTACCAATACAGATATCCGGTATCGGCAGGTTTAGGGTATTATGCCCGGTTTGCATATCGTTCATTGGTATTCCGTTGAGCATTACGACGGTTTGTTCCGGCGACCCGCCCCTAAGCTGGATATCGCCCTGAACGCCATTACCTCCTCTCGATCGTATATCAAAACCAGGAAGCCATTCCGCCTGCTCCGACCGGTCGCTGCTTGTAAAAACAATCTGGCTGAATTCGATGATACGGGAAGGAAACACAGGAATGGCTACGTCGTCAGGTACAACCTCAACCTCGGGTAAGGTATCAGGGCTCGTAGCATAAGACCCCGTGCTATTCGATTGTGCCTTACAGGGAGCACTTATCAGGGAATATGTAACCGGAAGTACAGCAATAAAAACAAGCTTTCCAAGTGAAGCAAAAACTGAATAACTTCTGTTATTCCATTGCCTGAAAACCAGACTTACCTGCTTTTTAATCCGTAGCTGTTGCATGCTGCAAAAATAGAAGAATTTTATATTGATTTGTTGATTGCTTTATGTGAAGATTAACAGATTTGTTGATTATCTGATTAATAACTTGTTAGAAGTTGGTAATTAGTACATGCCGAACAGATATTTGTTAACCGGTTTTATTTTGGTAAGAAAATATATTATTGCGGAAAATGCAATTACGGCTGCGAAGCTTACTGTATAGTACAGAACCGTGGGGGATGCTGGTATGTGCTGACTGACAATAATCAGGGGAACCATGTGCCAAAGGTATACAGCCATCGAATTTACGCCAATCCATTCAATCCACTTTGCATGGGGAAGTGCATCTTTTTTTGCATACTGCACAAGTATAAATAGTAATCCGGTATTGAAAAAGTACAATAGCCATTGAACAAAACTGAAGCGATACAGGAAACTAAGCATTAACACGACAAATAGCGAAAGTGTTACGATTGCCACAGGCCATATTTTTATGGAAAAAGAATTGTTGCGCAGCATTAAACCGATTACAAAATAAATATACAGATGAGGACGGTAGATTTGAAAAATCAGGCTGGAATATACCTGCGAAGAAGGGTTGCCTGCGTCCCATGGTGGGTATTTTCGAATAAAATAAACCGTTACAACAAGCCCAATTGCAAATACCAACAATGCCCATAATGGAACGTGCAATTTTCCTGCCAGCCATGTAATGGTAATCCAGCTGAAATATGCTGCGATAAACCACAGATGATTGTAGGGTAGCTTGAATGCTCCAGTAAAAATACGGTAATCGTGGGTTTGCACGATCACATTAAAATTTAAAATCAGCTTATACACAAGCACAGCAATTACCCACGGCAGAATTATGCGGAAGAGATATTTCGATATAAATCCTTTTAGCGAGAGTTGTCCCATTTTTGTGTAATTGAACAAAAATCCGCTAAGTCCGATAAAAACCGGTATGTGAAAGCAATAAATGATATACCTTGGTAATGATTGCTCTGTTGATCCCAGCAAAATATGCCCGACAATCACCAGAATTATCAGGACTCCTTTTAATAAATCGATGTTACGCAGGCGCATGATGTAGAATTTACTGTTTTACAAATATAGTATCGCAACTATCTCTGCTACATCTTTTTTTTCGATAAGGCTTCAATGACCTTCAAAATACGGCTGAACCGTGTTTCTTCCCTTTTGGCTTCTTCGATGTAGGCAATATACTCTCTTCTTCGACTGTAGCATGACCGGAGGAATTTCTCCCATATAGCCTGGTCAGTCTGAAGAGCATCTTTTATATAGTCAGGGACCTCCACCATTCTTTCTTCGGTATCTTGCTTAAGAACGATATGTACTGTGTCGCCCGGGTTTTTCTGAATAGCATTTCGTATAGTTCGGTTTACGCCAAGTATATGGCAGGGATGCCCCATGGTAACAATAGAACCGCGATACCGATAGCCGTCGAATAAAACATCCACTTTAACTCGCCCTTTGGTGCCAAATTCCTTTTCTACGTTAAAAGGAATCTCGATAAATGCAATATTCTGGCTACCTTCACGGTGCAGCGTGGCATCGAATTCGTAAACTTTGTTTTCCATTATTCTTTTTTTTATTCCATATCCTGAATAGTTCAACTACAAGGCTTTAGATTAAAAACAGTATGTCTGTGCCCGGTATGCTCCAAAAAGCGTATTACATCTGTATAAGCAAGAGTAATGATAGCCCCTTTGTAGTTGGGTAAAAAACTGAGCAATGCTTCCTGTTGCAGACGGTCATCGAGAAATACCTCGGTTTTATGCGCCGGGTCATTGAGTAATCCAAAAACCGAAACAGCACCCGGAACCACTTTTAAAACGCGTTGTAACCTTTGGTCGGAAGCAAACGAAATTTTCCCCTTTTTGAAATGTTGTTCGAGATTGTATATAGAAACAGGTTCATAAAAAGGAGCTATGACCAGAAAGTGCCGGTCACCTTTATGATTGCGCAGAAACAGATTTTTGCAGCGAATAGCCCCGGTTTTCATCCAGAAATTTGCATCATCTTCATCGACAAAATCGGCAGGTGATTCAAAATAGGAATAACGGATTCTCAGGGTTTCGAGTGTGGAAAAAATCTGCTTCTGAACCGGTTTATTTTTCTCAATCATATTATTTTGCAACGATATGGCTGAAATAATGATCAATCAGGTGTTTTGCGGCAACAAAGGAGCTTATTTCGTTTGCCAGCACTTTTTGTTGATAGGCTTTTATCAATTGCTGTATGGCTTCATTTTGATAAAAGTGACTAAGCAGATTGTCGTCGATGCTTTGAGTCATCCAGTACAATGCCTGCTTGATGCGGTTGTTTTCGAAATAGGAATTATTACGGGTAAAACTCATGTATTCTGTAATCATTTGCCAAATTTCGGGAATACCGGCATTGTTGATTGCCGAACATGTAAGCACCCTGGGTTTCCATCCTGATTCCGAAACAGGGTAGAGCTGTAATGCACTTTTATACTGGGCTTTTGCCATATTGGCCTTATCCACATTGTTACCGTCTGCCTTGTTGATGGTTAACGCATCTGCCATTTCGATAATCCCCCGTTTGATGCCCTGAAGTTCGTCGCCGGCACCGGCCAGCATCAGTAGCAAGAAAAAATCAACCATACTGTGTACCACAGTTTCGGATTGCCCCACACCTACAGTTTCGATGAAAATTATGTTGTATCCAGCGGCTTCGCACAGCACTATAGTCTCGCGTGTTTTTCGTGCAACCCCACCCAGTGTACCTGCTGAAGGGGAAGGCCTGATAAATGCATTCGGGTGCACCGAAAGATTTTCCATTCGGGTTTTATCCCCGAGAATGCTGCCTTTGGAACGTTCGCTGCTGGGGTCAACCGCAAGCACGGCAATTTTATTTCCCTTCTCTACAAGGTTAGTTCCCAAAGCTTCGATAAAAGTGCTTTTGCCAACGCCGGGAACTCCGGTAATACCTATCCTAACAGAGTTTGAAGCAACCGGTAAACATCGCTCTATCAGCTGTTGTGCCATTTCCTGATGATCAGGAAGCTTACTTTCTACTAATGTGATTGCCTGCCCAAGGATGCTTCGGTTTCCACTTATGATACCGTTAAAATATTCATCGGCTGAAAGCAAGCGTTTCCTGACCGGTTTTTTCTTTAGCAATGGGTTAACCTGTGGCGGCTGAACAACACCGTCGTTGATTTTTAATGCGCTGTTTTCGGCATTGCATTCTTCCACATCGCCTTTGAACTTTTTTTTATTCGACATAACTACGCATAACTGTTGGTTGAAAGATAGTTCCCGATGTATTGCCCAACCCCTGAATTCAGGTTGGTGAAGACAGTGTGATAACCCACCGAACGCAGTTTGGAAATATCAGCGCATGTATAGTACTGATATTTATCGCGGATATCGGCTGGAGTGTCGAAATATTCGACTGATAGTGGCTTTTTCAACGCATCGAAACATGCGGCTGCCAGTTGGTTGAAACTGCTTGCAGTACCGGTGCCGAGGTTATATATGCCTGAATGTTTGCGTAAAAGCATAAAAAAGAATAGCACATCTACAGCATCTTTTACGTAAATAAAATCGCGCTGTTGTTCTCCGTCAGCCACATCACTACGGTGAGAACGAAAAAGCCGCATCCTGCCCGTTTCATGGATTTGCCTGTATGCGTGCATCACCACCGATGCCATTCGTACTTTGTGATATTCGTTCGGACCATACACATTGAAAAAACGGATACCTGCCCAGAAATATGGTTTTCGCTCCTGGGCAAGAACCCATCTGTCGAAGTTTAGTTTTGATTCTCCGTAAGGATTTAGAGGGTGTAACTTTTCTACCAGTGAATGGTCATCGCTGTAGCCGAGTTCACCCATTCCATAGCATGCAGCTGATGAAGCATAAATAAGAGGTAATCCAAATTCGACGCATAGTAAAAATACTTCTTTGCTATAGTTTAAATTCAAACGGTCGAAAACTGAAGTGTCGAACTCAGTGGTATTGGTACGGGCGCCGAGATGAAAGACAAATTCGACTAAACGGTGATTCTGCCTGAGCCATTCACTAAACAAATGGCGTTCTACAAGCTGTGTATACTTTTTTGCATGGTAATTCGCAAGTTTGTCATTACGGCTAAAATCGTCGACAAGCACAAGGTCGAAGTAGCCTTCGTTGTTGAGCCTCGAAACCAGATTGCTGGCAATAAAACCTGCAGCACCTGTTATAACTATCATCTCAGGTTATGTTTTTACAAAAATAATTAAATTATCTTATCGCTTTAAGATAATCGTAGAACGAAACCGGAAAATCCAACGGAATGTGCATTGAATTGCTTAAATGGAAATGTTACCAAACCGCGTATTGAAGCCATATGGAAAAGCATGATAAAAAAATAGCTATCAGGATAACAATACACTTGCCGGGGCATGAGTGATTTCAATAATAAAATTGTATTTTTACGATATGAATCCCGATGAATGAAAAAGGAACCCAAAAGGCTTATTGCTGTTAGTATTCTGTTTGTGCTGGCGCTAGCTTCGATTATAACAGGTAGCTTGCTGCAAAGTAGAAGTCAATCGCTTCGGAATATTGCCAAAGAACTTAGCAGTGTTGTTGTCGGTGCAAACCAGAATGCAGAGCAGATATTTCATTTGATTGAAGATGCCGGTAGTTCCGAAAAGAGAGACTCGGTAGTTTTTTACAGTTTTACTGAGTTATATCGCGATCAAAGAGCTGGAGTTTTTGTGTACGACACTACTGGATTGCGTTGCTGGACCACAAATCGAATACCTGCACCGCTTGCAGCAGATAGTATTTATGTAAACAATGCTTTGGTTAGGCTGAGCGATGGCTGGTATTTTACAGCGCAAAAACTTAGCGATGATTATCGCATTTTATATTTTTTATTGATCAAGCACGACTATTCGTATGAAAACGAATATCTCGACAAGGATTTCAACCGGTTTTTATCGGTACCCGACAATGTATTATTTTCGATTGACAGTATCGAAAATTCAGAACCAGTGCTATCTGGCAAAACCCCGTTGTTTTACGTTACCATTGACGATATTGCTGCAACCACGGGTGGTGCATTTCTTCTCACGCAGGGTGCAGGTTTTATGCTTTTGATTGCTTTGCTGGCACTGTTATGGCAGATTTCGGCGATACTTGTAAGGAAAAATATTTCGGTGCTGTTTGTTGCTTTGGGTTTTGCAATGGTTCTGACCGGATTGCGCATTCTGATGCTGCGCTTTCAAATTCCTTCTGCACTGTATGCTTTGCCTGTTTTTTCACCGGTATTGTATGCTGAATCGTTCTGGTACCCATCGCTGGGGGATTTGGGAATCAGTCTGTTGTTTTTTTGTGTGTGGACACTGTTTTTTATGAGGTATTTTACCATCAGGCCGTTTGCAGAGAACCGCTATTCAAAGGGAATAAAACCATTGGCAGGTGTTTCGGTTGCAATAGTAGCTTTTTCAGCACATTTATTTATCAGTGCCCGAATAAGCAGTCTTATTCTGAACAGCTCTATTGAACTGAATCTGGTCCATATCCTCCGCTTCTCAGCGCATAGTGTACTCGCCATCGGAATTGTAATACTACTGTTACTTTGCACAGTAATACTTTTCGACAAAATAATACGGGAGCTGAGGTCAATATTCCATCCGATGATTTTCATTATCAGCCTTGCATTGGTTTCAACGCTTTGGTACCTGTTTGCCGGAGCCGAAACGGAGGCATTTGTGCTGGTGTTTCTGTATCTGGGAATTATGAGCATTATTTTATTAGTACGCATCCGTTACAAAATATATAACTGGTATTCCTTTCTTGCCTTGCTCATCGTGGCTTCATTGTATATTTCAGAACACATATCGTGGGTTTCGGATGCAAAAGAAATTGAAGCGCGTAAAGTTCTTGCCAACAATCTTATGAATGAGCGCGATGTGGGAGCTGAGTTTTTTATTACTACTATCGATGGCTCAATCCGTAACGATACACAAATTGAGAAGTTGATTCATAATGATAATACAGATAGCTTATATACCTATTTTTCTCAAAAATACATTAAAGGATATCTGAATAAGTATGACCTTCAGGTTTCGGTGTGCAAGTTTAACGACAGCATTCTGATACAACCGGATAACAAGTTGGAAAACTGTTTTACTTTTTTTGGCAGTCTGCTTTCCGAAAACGGCATTCCTATTCCAGGGACAAATTTTTATTACCTTGAAAATCATACCGGTAGAATTTCGTATTTCGGATACTACACGTATCCTGATGATGGTAATTCTTTGCTTCAGCTGTTTGTTGAATTGAATATCAAGGTTTTTAGCGAAGGATTGGGTTATCCGGAGCTGTTGCTCGATAAAAAATTTGCAGTGAAAAAAACCCTAAAGGAATATAGCTATGCCAAATATAACGATGGAGCACTAATTCTGAAAAAAGGCGATTACGAATACCCGATGAAAGTGAAAAAGCGTTCTGGTAAAGACGATTATCGAGTTATTGTTGAAGACTCTTATAGCCATCTGTACTATTATTCCGGCGACGATAACCTTGTTGTACTGAGTATTCCTGAAGCAGGTTTTAAAGGGCACTTTGTCTCATTCTCCTACTTGTTTTTTGTTGTTTTTTTATTGTTCAGTGTTTTCAGGCTGTTTGTTTATTTCCGCGATAGAAAGTTCATCGATACGAACAGTCTTAAAAACCGGATACAGTTTTCAATTGTCAGCATAATACTTATTTCTATTTTGGTCATTGGCTTTATTTCGGTGTATTTTATTGTGGATGGATACACCGAAAAGCATAATCAGATGCTGAGAGATAAGCTGCAATCGGTACTCGTTGAAATTGAGCATAAATTCAAAAGTGAAGCAGAACTTGATTCCGCACAAAATGACTATGTTACATCGTTGCTGATAAAATTCAGCAATGTATTTTATACCGACATCAATATTTTTGGTACCGATGGTAAGCTGATTACCTCATCGCGCATGGAGCTATTCGAAAAAGGGCTGCAGGGAACCTTTATGCACCCCAAGGCATACAGACAGCTGCATGGCGAAAAGAACGGACTGGTAATTATCAATGAACGTATCGGTACAATTAATTATTTGTCAGCGTACATTCCATTCCGTAATGCCGACAACCAAACCATCGCATACATCAACCTGCCTTACTTCTCGAAGCAGGATGAATTGAATGATGAGATAACAGGTTTTATAATTGCGTTCACCAATGTATTTCTGATACTTATCATACTAAGTATAGCCGTTGGGATTATTATTGCCAATCAGCTTACAAAGCCTTTGTCGTTTTTGCAGGAAAGCATTCGAGCAATTGATATCAGCAAAAAGACCGAAAAAATCGATTACCTGCGCAACGATGAACTGGGTAGTTTAATAAGGGAATACAACAAAAAAATTGATGAATTGGCCGAGAGTGCCGGGAAACTTGCTAAATCGGAACGCGAGTCGGCATGGCGTGAAATGGCAAAACAAATTGCACATGAAATTAAAAATCCTCTAACGCCTATTAAGCTTAGCATTCAGTATCTGGAGCATACATACAAATACAATGATAAAAGCTGGGAGGAGACCTTGAAAAAAGTGGCGAAAACAATTGTTGAACAAATCGACACCTTATCGGCCATTGCTACCGAATTCTCGAATTTTGCCCAGATGCCCCAAGCACAAAAACAGCCGACTGACCTCATCGAAAAAATTAAATCGAGCCTGACCCTTTTCCAGCAATCGGAACCAGACATTGAGTTCCGGTTTATTGATCAATCGGAAGGGGTGTCAATGATTGTTGCCGACCCAGAACAGCTTACGCGAATATTTAATAACCTAATTAAAAATAGCATTCAGGCTATTCCCGACACAAGAAAGGGAAATATCGTTTTAAGCCTGCAACATGCGAATCACTACTTCCTGATTAGTATCAGCGATAACGGAACCGGTATTGATGAGGCTATGAAGAGTAAGATTTTTCAACCCAGCTTCACCACAAAAACAAGTGGTATGGGTTTAGGCTTAAGTATGGTGAAAAACATTACCGACCAAATGGGTGGCGAAATATGGTACGAAACAGTTGCTGATGAAGGTACAACGTTTTTTATCCGTCTTCCTGAAGGCTAATTATTGGTAATAAAAGCAATATGAAATGACGAGTTATATGGAATCAGAATACAGGAGACATCCTTCGACATCTCGATTTCGCTCGATGACCGAGGCTTAGGATTACAGAATTCAGAAGGGGTGGCTTGCAATTCAGCAGCATCCTTCTCATGATGGAGTTTGCGTTCTTTCTCGGAAATGCAGGGTTATCTTCCCTAACCAAATGCCACCTTCTGTATTCTGCATTCCCCAAATAATAATACGTCACTGGTAAGAATAGTTAATTCATCGGGAACTGAATGCTTACACCAAAACGAAGTTTAGGCATCTGCGGATAAGGATCTTTTACGTAGCTAAACGGATTATATTCTACAAATAATCCAAATGGTGCGTATCCGAATTTAGCCATCAGCGAAACGTCGGTATATTTATGAATTTTGTTGGTAGCGGTTCGGGTATGATCGAGTTTGTATTTATAAGTAAATAGCAAAGGGAAATGATAAACAGCACCCAGATCGAGATACCAGCCAAAAACCGGAGCTGTTTTGAGGTTTTCGGAAGAAACCCTGAAAAGCAATCCTTCACTTAAAGTCCATTTGAAGAAACCTTCTTTGTCGTTCAATGCGGGAGTAACATCCATATTGTCTTTTACTCTGTAAAAATAGAATCCGGTACCTACGGTATTGATTATTGCAAAATGTTTGGCCACAGGCATTACAATATTGTATTCGTATCCGAAAGCAATTTCACGCTTTATAGGATAATTACTGTCTTCAAGCACCGGAAAACTGAAACGGAAGGGTAGCACAAACTCGATGTATGCCGGAAATTCTTCGGGCACCGAATCATTAATTATTTCTGCAACAGGCAGATTAATGTCTAAATACGTAGTAGAATTCTCCTCCACCAATACATTATTATAAGTTAGTAATTCCTCTCCGGCACTGGTTATAACAATGCGATAAACATCGCCAGGAATGTTTTCGAAAAACAAACAGTCATCGGAGGTTTTTGTTGTAACCAGTTGTGTGTTGAGCCATAGTTCCACGCTTAAACTACTGTTCGATGCATCGTCATCATCGTTGCCCAGTATGTTTAGCTCAATATTACCTGTTTGGCCGATTGCTACAAATACAATATAAATTGCCAGCAAAGTCATGATAAATTTTTTCATAGAATGAATTTTTGTTTGTAAATGTAACTTAATTAAAGTTAATTTAAAAACTAATTATTCGAACTTTTTAGCATTTCATTTGTTACATTTGATATTATTAACCTTAAACCAACCATTATGAAAAAATTAATTTACGGTATTTTGTTAATAGGATTTGTGCTTTTTCTGAATTCATGTTCTGTGCAGAAGCAGGTAATCAATGATCCTGAAGAAGTAATTCAACTACGAATGAGTAATTTGGATGATGGAACTAATGGTAGCGGTGTTGCCTATAATTCTGATTTAAAATTGTACTACACTGTAATTGCCGGCAATGCCGAGTTCCCTCTGGAAGTTTTTGAAGAGAATGGTGAAAATGTATATACTGCCAGTGCCGGAGTCGATTGCAGAGGGCTTTGGTACAATAAATCGACAAAGACGCTAGAAGCAAATGTATATCAAGGTGGCCTATATAAAATTATTATATCGGAGGAGGGTATTCCTACGGGGCAGATAGCTGCCGTGTTTGATGGGGGAGAACAGCCATACAGTAATTCCTGTGCAGAATATAATTTCAAAAGCGGCAAATTACTTTACTATTATAGTGGAACAGTTTATACGGCCAATCGCAAAAACGGTAAAATCGAGAGTAAAATTAAGCTGGAACTCCCATGCAATATTGAGGACATTAATACAACATCAATTATTTATACCGGTTATAAGGGTATGGAAATAGGCATTCTAAACTGCGGACAGTGGAAATTATATCTTTTCAACCTCAAGGATGGCTCTTTAAAGGCAACAGTTAATATCCCTGATTATATGACGGTTGACTGTGCATTTATGTTTGACTTTGCGAATGATTATGCATTTTTCTATAATGTAAACGATCGTATCTGGTCAGGGATCAAGATTTTTAAGTAATCAGGTTTGTGCAAAAATGACTTTGTGTTTTAAATTTCAGGTGAGTAGCCTTTTGTTTACAATATATTGAAATAGAAGGCTTTCGCCAATGTCGGAAAATAACGTTTTACTCTAAAAAATAAATCTGATTGGTGAAGATATAAAGGTGTGCACTAAAACAAAAAATGCCCGTTTAGGGCATTTTGTATGAAAAGATTTCTTTTATCTTCGATTGTATCCCGTATGTCTTTGGCCTGTTTCTTCACGGGGTTGGGCGATTTTAACCACAATTACGCTTTTGTCAAACTCGGTTTCGTTGAGCTTGCTTATTGCCTCGTTAGCTTCATTTTCATTGCTCATTTCGACAAAACCGTAACGCTTTGAAAAGCCGGTGTTTTTATCGATAATTACTTTTGCTGAAGTTACTTCGCCATAGGCTGCGAATAAATTTTTTAAGTCTTCACTTGTAGTGGAAGGGCTTAATTTGGCTACAAAGATGTTCATAAAAAATAGGTTTAACTGTTAATAATTATAACAGCAGTACGCAACAATACTTTTCATGGTGATTGGTTGTTTCTTACTGTTACTACAAAGAAACATAAATTTTTAATACAAAAAGCAATTATTGGTTTAAATGTTTGCTCAGACCGTTATAAAAATGAAAACAAAGTACAGTTTCTGTTCACAAGTGCATGCAATAAACTTTAACGTTTTTTGTATTTTGGTTTAAAGCGAGTATCCGACCTTGCTTCACCTTTATTGAAGTCACCTGGCTTTAAAGAGGGCTTTTCTGTATCAATTTTAACAATGATTTTCCTGTCTTCAAGATAAATGTCGCTAAAAGCTTCTATCACCATTTCAACCACATTTGAATCGAGCTCAAAAATGCTATATTTATTAAACAAATCAATCTTTCCGATATTGAGTTTTACTCCGTTCACTTCTTTACGAAGCAGGTCGATAAGCAGATTTGGATATAAACCATCGTTGCGGCCTAACCCGATAAACATTTTAGTATATGCTTTGCGTTGAAAGTCGCGGTTATCGGGGATGTCTTTTTTAACACGTTTTTCCGCTCCCTGATTTGCTCCGGAGTTTTGATATTTCTCTTCGTTCAGATTGAGGTCTTTTGTGTTTTTATAATAGAGAAGGAATCTGTTGAATTCAACCGATACAAGCCGTTTAATAAGTTCCTCTTTATCGAGCCATTCAAGTTTTCTATAAACAGCTGGCAAATAAGGCTCTATTTCAGCATGTTCTATTTCAACTTTTTCAATCCTGTCGATGAGATGGTAGAGCTGTTTTTCACACACTTCTTTACCGTTTGGTACTTTTGCCTGAATAAATTGTATTCCTGAATTCTTTTCAATTAATCTTATTTGAGACTTTTCTCTTAAATTGGTCAGCACAACCGATATCCCTGCTTTCCCAACGCGACCGGTTCTGCCACTGCGGTGTGTATAAGCATCTTTATCATCCGGAAGGTTATAGTTAATTACATGGGTGAGATTATTTACATCAATACCTCTGGCAGCAACGTCAGTAGCAACAAGTATCCTTACATTTCTGATTCGGAATTTTTGCATTACCGTATCGCGTTGTGCCTGCGATAAGTCGCCATGCAGCGATTCTGCATTGTAGCCGTCTGCCATCAGTTTGTCTGCTACTTCCTGGGTTTCGCGACGGGTGCGGCAGAATATAATGCCGTAAATATCAGGATAGTAATCCACAATACGCTTCAGTGCCAAATATTTATCTTTCGCTTGTACGGTATAATTGAAATGCCGTATGTTTTCGAGTCCTGTATTTCGTACGCCAATGGTAATTTCCACTGGGTTATTCATGTACTTATTGGCAATTCGTGCAATTTCGGGTGGCATCGTTGCAGAGAACAACAGGCTGTTGATTCCTTTGGGCAAATTTTCGAGTATTTTGTCGATGCTTTCAAGAAACCCCATATTCAACATTTCATCAGCCTCATCGAGAATGATTCGCTTCACTTCTTTTAAATAGACCACCTTTCGTTCAATAAGGTCAATAAGTCGACCGGGGGTAGCAACCACTATATGAACGCCTTGATGGAGAGCTTTAATTTGGGTTTCGATACTTGAGCCTCCATACACGGCAAGTATCTTAATGCCATCGATATATTTGGCATAATCTTTTAGGTCGTCGGTAATCTGAAGGCATAACTCTCTGGTGGGACTTAAAATGAGTGTTTGGGGTTTGTAAATCTCAATTTTTGTGTTTTGAATAATCGGTAACCCGAAAGCTGCAGTTTTGCCGGTGCCAGTCTGAGCTAATGCCAGTACATCTCTTGTTTCATGCAACAACAGGGGTATAACCTCTTCTTGCACGGGAAGTGGCATTTCAAAGCCACAATCTTTAATTCCTTTAATAATATCGGGTTGTATCCCCAATTCTTCGAACGTTTTCATTTTTTTTTGTGTAATTACAGGATTGTGGGTAAGTTAAGCATCCTGTTTCATGTTAATAATTCATCCGTTTGGTAATTAACTTATACGGATTGTCTCAAATAGTTTTAAATTTCGTGGCAAAGGTAGTTTTATTTCTGAATGAAGAGTTATTTATTTTTGCATTTATGGTTATATAACAAAAACTGCCTCGCAGAGAGGCAGTTCGACAATCGTAAACATATTTTTAGAATGTGTACCTAACCGATAGGGCGACACTTGGGTCGAATGGCGACATATAATGAATGTCGTCTCTGTCGTACCACGGTAGAAAATGGAACATGGGTCTTGAATCGAGACTTACCAGAATGGGTACGTCAAGGGTGTTGAAGTCGTATTCAATACCTACCTGGCCACCAACGCCGACTCCGAGCTTTACCTCGTCGAGATACATTCCTACAAATGCTCCGGGGCCAATGTACCAGTTCAAGCCTTCTACAATATTCCAGTGCCAGTGATATATTCCGGAGAAAAACACACGGGTATGGTACAAACCTCCATTCCAGCCCAAATCCAGCTCCATTCTGTGAGATTCTCCCAACCCATGCTGGTACGATACTTCAGCACCATAATAAGTACCACCGCCAAAGCGAACGCCAATAGCATGCGGATTAACCTGCGCATTTGCTGTAGCAAATCCAGCCACAACCAAAACCAATAAAAAAACTAATTTCTTCATCTTTATTCTTTTTTCGATTATTATTATGCAAAATCACTATTGTCCGATAAAAATATGAAATAAATTTCAATTATTGCTAAGTTATTGAAAATCAACTCAAATATTTTACAAAAGCCTCATGATTAAAAAGTAAGCCCCCTTAAAACAGTGAAAGTTGG
>JAGOLH010000044.1 GCA_017994175.1 Bacteroidales bacterium
AAGATGTGAATGGAAACACCGAAACATGTGAGCAGACAGTTACTGTTACCGATAATCAATTGCCGGTGATTAACTGTCCTGCCGATGTACTGGTGAACACCGATACCGATTTATGCACCGCAAGCGGTGTTGATTTGGGTACTCCAAACACTTCCGACAACTGCGACATACTTTCGGTTACAAACGATGCGGTGGAACCATATAGCGTGGGTGTACACACTATTACCTGGACAGTGGAAGACATCAACGGAAATGCAAATACTTGTCAGCAAACGCTTACAGTAATCGAAGAAGAACTTCCCGAAATTACATGCCCGCAAAATGTTTCGGTTAATACCGATGCCGACCTCTGTTCTGCCAGCGGTGTTGTTCTCGATGATCCAATTACCAGCGATAACTGCGGAGTTTATTCGGTTGTCAATGATGCTCCTGAAACTTTTGAAACCGGTGAAACTACCGTTGTTTGGACGGTTACCGATAATAACGGAAACATCGCAACCTGCTCTCATGTGGTTACTGTTACCGATAATCAGGCTCCTACTATTGTTTGCCCGCCAAATGTTAGCGTTCCTTTTGACGAGGGCGAAAACACTGCCTCAAATGTCGATTTGGGCAATCCCGAAACTAGCGATAATTGCGGAATACAAAGTATAGAGAACGACGCTGTTGAACCTTATCCTGTAGGAATTACAACTGTAACATGGACAGTTACCGATGTTAACGGAAATACAGCATCCTGCACTCAGTCTGTTACAGTTTACGACCCAATTTACGTTGAACAATTTACCCGGGATGGTAAAAACTTTATCAGCAATTATCCGAACCCGTTTAACAACGCAACAACGATTGAATTCGGAATCGTGCATAACTCGAAAGTCAGCATTACTATTGTTGATCTCTATGGTAGAAAAATTGCAAGCTTATTCGATGGCGTTGTCTTTGAAAAAGGAGTGCATCATTTTAACTTCAACTCCAATTCTTACAACCTGTGTCCCGGTGAATATATAATTCAACTGCAAACCGGAAATAAGATGGTTACTAATAAAATGATGGTTGAATAACCCATACTCCTATGTTCTAAAAGATGCTGCAGGCTAGGCTGCAGCATCTTTTTTATTTACTCAAATAATCAACAAACAAATATTTTTATACTTTAGCTTTTAATAATTTTACCTGTTATTCAAAAACAACAAGTACAAAATCTTGGCATGAAGCAAAAAAATCAGCACATTGGAAAAGCTGGAAAATCGCGCTCATTCTCTGGGCAGAAATTGCTTCTTGAAAAAAGTAATACTGGCAGAACGGATCGAATAAATGTCAGAAAAAAGATAGGTCTATTGCAGCTTATCATTATCTTTTTACTTCCCTTTCTTTTGTATTCTCAGACAATTTCATTTGGGTTCACCTATTTTGATGATGATGGAATAATAATCAGAAACATTGACTTTTTAAGCGATGCAGGCAATATTCCGGAGGCTTTTCTCACCGATCAGTTCATTTTAAAGGACAGCTCATTCTACCGGCCTCTGGGCACAGTGTCGTACATGCTCGACATACTACTTTCCGGCGGCAACAACCCTTGGATGTACCATTTCACCAATGTATTGCTGATGAGCCTGATAGCAGTAATGTTTTTTATTTTTCTGACGCAGTTTAATTTCACTGTGCGCACAGCATTATTTGGATCTCTGATATTCAGCGTACACCCGTTATTTGTTTCAACCGTTGCATTTATACCCAACCGCGCCGAGCTGCTGGTGGTACTTTTTTCGTTGATGGCATTTTCGATGTTCATTAAATCCCTTGCAAGCAGAAAAGCATTCCACCTGATACTTCACTTCGCTGCTTTCACACTTGCGCTTTTCAGCAAGGAATCGGCAGCATTTCTGCCGGTTTTGCTATTGCTCTATTATTTCATTTTTTATTATAAAAAACCATTTCAACGAAAACATTTGCTACTTGTGTTTGTATATTTGATTCCCGGTGTTCTCTGGCTATGGCTGAGGTCCGGTGCAATTAATCAGGTTGCAAATCTGGAAGAAAAATTCGGATTAACGGCACTTCTTTATAATCTTAGGCTTTTCCCCGAATCACTGGCTAAATTCGCTTTTCCTTTCGACAGTGCCCCAATTCCTCAGTTCAGTATTCCCATGTTCATAGCAGGGATCGTGATGATTGCAGCAATAGTCTATTTTCTTTTTAAATCGAAGGGTAAAAAAAAATATATAAACCTGTTTTATCTGGGCTGGTTTATAATAATTATGCTTCCTCCGGCTTTGTTCCGCCATCCGTATATCGATTATCTCGATCATCGGTTTATTTTTCCATTTATCGGCATTATGATGTTTATACTTACAGCGGTAACTGATGGACGCACACAAAGAAGTTCTCCACTTTTCAAAGCCATTCCTTTTATGCTCATCATTGCATTTGCCTGTATGTCGTTTATTAAAACCCTTCCATACTCCGACCCGCAAAGCTTTTACGACAGTGCTGTTTCAAAAAATCCAAAATCGGCTTTGGCCTACAACAACCGCGGATTTTGCGTAAAATTAAAAAACAACGACTATGACGGCGCAATTCAGGACTTCACTGCAGCCATCAGCATCAATCCAAAGTATGCCGATGTTTACGGGAACCGTGGTTTTGCATACGATCAGATGAAAATGTATAATCTCGCAGTTGCCGATTTTTCTGCGGCAATTCAACTTAATCCAAGCAAATCGCTGTTTTACTACGACAGGGGTATTTCGTATTTCAACATGCATCGTTACGATAGTGCCGTTGCCGACTTAACAAAGGCTATTGAGTTAAGCCCTCAGATTGCGGAGTATTATTACAACAGAGGTATTGCCTATGTTAATTTCGACTCAGCCTATAAGGCTATCACCGACTTTACGAAAGCCATTGAACTGAAGCCCGATTACAAAGATGCTTATTTAAAGCGGGGATCCTGTTACAACAGTGCTTCCGATTATGTAAAAGCTATTTCCGACTTCAACAAGGTTATACAAACTGACCCGGGTAATGCGGATGCATATAACAATCGCGCCAAGGCCTTTGTAAACAGTGGGAAAGTAGAACAAGGTATTGGCGACTACACAAAAGCAATTCAACTGAAACCGGAATCTGCCGAATACTACAACAACAGAGGCATTGCATACGCTGTTCAGGGCAATATGGATATGGCCCTTAGCGATTTTTCAAAAGCCATTGAGCTCAATCCTTCAAACAAAGAGAGCTATTTTAACCGAGGCAGGGTGTATTCTACGATGGGCTTACACGAACAGGCCAATCAGGATTTTTTAAAAGCCGGGGTACAGTAAAACCGCTAGTTTCATTAGTTTATTATCTGAATGAGTAAAAACAAACCCAATAGTAAAGCGCCTCTTCAAACAGGGAAATCTATTCCTCTGAAAAAACAACCTGAAAATGGGCTTGTTTCAAAGAAGCACTGGCTGTTGCTTTTCCTTATTCCCGTCCTGCTCTATTCACAGAGCCTAAAATTTGGATTAACCGACTTTGATGACGATACTATAATTAAGAATAATTCTGGATTTTTAAGTGATCCGGCAAATATTGCAAAAGTGTTTACTTCAGATGCCTTTCTCGCAGAAACAGGGCATTTCTACAGACCTTTGCAGACACTGTCGTTTATGACAGACATACAACTATCAGGGGCAGATAGTACCTGGATGTTTCATCTGACTAACATCTTACTTCTTGGATTCATTTGCTGTGCTCTCTTTGCACTAATAAGACAGTTTTCGGTAACTGTGAGTGCTGCCTTCTACGGAAGCCTTATTTTTGCATGTCATCCATTATTTGTTTTTTCTGTGGCCTGGATTCCAGCCCGCGGTGATTTGCAACTTACACTTTTTTCGCTTCTATCGGTGTTGTATTTCATGAAATACCTGAATAGCACACGGGCATTACATCTGATGCTGCACATAGTTTGCTTTACGTTGGCATTGTTTTCAAAAGAGACTGCTGTTGCATTACCTGCAGTGTATTTCACATACGTCGTTTTATTTGGAAAACGCAAAAATGCAAAAAAGTTGATTTTTATTTTTGCCATGTACTTAGTTATTGGTGTTCTGTGGTTCTGGCTTCGTTCCATTGCCATGGGCAGTGCTCCAGACAATCATGAGTTTCAGGGATTTCTGGAAAGAACCAACGAAGTGGGTGTTATTGCTGCATTAACTAACTTGCAAAGCCTTCCCGAAGCAATTTTTCACTTCTTTATCCCAATTGATATCGATATTATTCCCAATTACTCAACAATCAGAACCGCTATTGGATTGATATTGTTTGGGATGATTGTAGTAATATTTTTCAAAAACCGTAAAAAATATGCTAAAGAAAAACTCTTTGGTCTGGTTTGGTTCATACTGCTATTACTTCCTGCAATGCTTTACAAGCATAATATCATCGATTATCTGCATCACCGTTTTCTGTTGCCTTTGGGAGGTATTTTGATTTTTCTTATGTTTCTTATTCCACCCCAATGGATTCAAAAAGGGAAAATTAAACACTCCTGGGTTTTGATTTGCTTTCTGATTGTTGCCGGAACGATGTCGTTTATTAAAACGCGTGCATATTCCGACCCGATGAATTTCTATAATTCCGCCATTGCTCAAAATTCATCCTCCGATTTCTCGTTCAACAACAGGGGTGTACTATTCACCGATCAGGGGAAATTTAACGAGGCGATACAGGATTACACCAAAGCCATTGAAATGAACCCGCAATATTACGAAGCCTTCTATAACCGCGGTGTGGCGTATAATACACTTGGAATGTATGATGATGCCATAGCTGACAATTCACGAGCAATAGAGCTTTTCCCTGAATATATCGATGCCCTTAACAACCGCGGAGTAGCATACTACCATAAAGGTATGATGGATAAAGCCATTGCCGACTACAGCACTTCTATCAGGATAAAACCGAATGCCCCCATTGCTTATTTTAACAGGGGTATAATCTATCATCAGCAAGGATTTACCGAGAAAGCCATGGCTGATTACACGAAAGCCATCGAACTTAAACCCGACTATGACGTGGCTTACTACAACAGGTCAATGATTTACATTGCACAGGCGGATAACACATTGGCTTGCAACGACCTTCGAAAAGCTGCCGATTTAGGATATCAACCTGCTATCGAAAGTGTTAAAACCTTATGCAAGTGAAGAAACAGCGAATAAACAAACCAGCATCCAAGCCTGCTTCGCACTTAAAGCAGCACAAGAAAATCAATACAGGTATTTTACTTTTGCTTATCGTTATATTGGTTATTGCAACATTTTCGCCCACTTTTCAGAATGATTATACAAACTGGGACGATCAGGCACAAATCACCGAAAACCCCGACATTCAAAACCTGTCGTCACAAAGCATAGTAGAAATATTTTCATCCACCTATGTGGGTATGTATCAACCTGTAACAACAACAACCTATGCACTGTTACATGCAATATTTGGTTTGAATCCAACAGCATTCCACAGTTTTAGTCTGATGCTGCATTTAATCAATGTAATTCTGGTTTTTTTGCTGATTTCCCGTTTTACAGGGAACAAAGCCTTAGGTCTTGGCGTTTGCCTTTTATTCGGAGTCACCCCCATGCAAACAGAAGTTGTTGCCTGGGCGTCGGCAACAAGCAGTTTACTGTATTCGATGTTTTTTCTGCTTGCGCTGCTCATGTATATTCGCTACGTTCAATCGGGGCGGAATGTCGGTCATTACATGTTTTCATTAACCCTGTATTTAATCGCACTGATGTCGAAATCGGCTGCTCTTACCCTGCCATTGGTAATGCTTGCATGCGATTATTTTCTCAATAGAAAAATCACTAAAACCGATCTGGCCAACAAAATTCCATTTCTGGCTCTTTCGGTTGTTTTCGGAATTCTAACTATCATTACCCGCAAAGAAGCCGGAGATGCGCTTGCTGTTCCTGAAGCCTATACTATTATCGATCGATTTTTCCTGATACTATTCTCTCTCACATTCTATATTTTCAACCTTCTACTACCTGTTAGCTTATCGGCTTTTCACACCTATCCCGAAAAAACCGGCAATCTGCTTCCATGGTTTTACTATGCTTACCCTTTGCTTCTTGCAGGACTCATATTTTTTGTTTGGAGATTGAAAAAACAAAGACGTGATATAGTGTTCGGGTTGGTATTTTTTGTGCTCTCCATTTCAGTAATGATTGATTTGATTCCGGCAGGGGAACAATATGTAAAAGAACGATACACTTATATTCCTTCCATTGGAGTATTTTTTTCATTGCTGATTTATTTATATTCCCTTTCCGAAAGAAACATCAGGACAAAAAAATATGTGACTGCCGCTGTAATTGCATTAGCATTGGTATTTTCAACACTTAGCTACGCAAGGACACTTACATGGAATAATAGTCTTGCACTATGGAATAATGTAATCGAAAAAAACCCGGGGTGTTCGGTTGCTTTCAACAACCGCGGAAATTTATTTTACGATATGGGAATGAGAGAGAACGCACTCAGCGATTATAATAAAGCTATCGAGCTGCGTCACGATTACCCCGAAGCGTGGTACAACAGGGGCATAATGCATTTCGACGACAACCGGTTCAACGAAGCCATCAACGACTATTCGCAAGCAATCACTCTGAAACCTTCGTATGCAGAAGCCTATTTAAACAGGGGTGCCGCCTACGACAGGTTGCTGCTTTTCGATAAAGCCATAGCCGATTACTCCAAAGCCATAGCTATCGATTCTACCGACTATAAAGCCTATAATAACAGGGGTGTAAGTTATTACAACGAGAAGAAATACAATCAGGCGATTGAAGACCATGGTAAAGCTATAAAAATTAATCCCAACGATCCACAATCGTACGCCAACAGAGCCAATTGCTATTTTGCCACCAGCAATTACATAAAAGCCATCGAAGATTACAGCCGGGCAATTTCAATACACTCTGAATACATAGAAGCTTTATATTTCAGAAGCATCTCTTACGAAAGAACTGGCAACATCGACAATGCAATCAGCGATTTAACCACTCTTATATCAATAAAACCGGATATGACTGACGCATACATGAACCGTGGAATTTTATACGGGAAAAAGAACATGTCCGACAATGCCATCACCGATTTTACAAAAGTCATTGAACTGAATCCTGGTAATAAGGCAGCCTATTGGAACCGAGGTATAGCTTTTGGGCAAAAAGGCATGCAGGCTGAATCAGAAGCCGATTTTAAAATAGCTGGAACATTACCCTAAGTTCTTCATTGTTGAACCATTTGTACTTTATGAAAAAAACGAAATCAAAACATAGCAAATCAACAGCTTCAAAACCCCTAGGATTGTCAGACAAATGGAATGAAAACAAAAAGCTGACCCTGACGATTGCGACTATCGTTTTTGCAGCGTTAATAACTTTTGCTCCTGTAATATTTAATGATTTCACAAACTGGGACGACAACTTACAGGTAACCGAAAATGCTGATATCACATCATTGTCATTCAAGAATATTGGTAAAATTTTTAGCAGCTACTACGCGGATATGTATCAGCCGCTGGTAACACTGAATTTTGCATTTATTTACAGGTTCTTTGGTTTGGATGCAATGGCCTTTCACG
The DNA here is from genome assembly GCA_017994175.1 of Bacteroidales bacterium. Lineage (GTDB taxonomy): Bacteria > Bacteroidota > Bacteroidia > Bacteroidales > ML635J-15 > JAGOEF01. Next base: position 7,640 of record JAGOLH010000044.1, read on the forward strand.
CATTCAGCCTTGTACTTCATCTGGTAAATATTATGTTGGTCTTCCTTCTTACAAAAAGACTGCGTACTTCCATCGCCGTCTCAATAGGCGTAAGTTTGTTATTTGCTTTGAATCCCCTTCAGGTAGAGCCTGTTGCCTGGGTCTCTGCTACAAGCACATTGCTTTTTACCATGTTCTATCTTCTTTCAATAATTGTATATATCGATTATTCAAGAAACAAGTCGCAAACAAAAGTGTATTTTATCTCACTGGGGCTATTCAGCTTATCACTTCTTTCGAAATCGGCTGCGGTAACCCTTCCGGTGGTGTTACTTGCAGTTGATTTTTTTCTCAATTCAAAAATCACCCGTAAAGATATTATCATTAAAACACCTTTTCTTGTGTTATCTGTTGTTTTCGGCATGATAACCGTTTTTAAACGGGGTTCACTTGGCGGTGAGTTGCAAATGACTGATTATTATACCTTATTTCAATCGGCTGTTCTGTTGTTGTACCCTTTGGCTCACTATGCAGTTAGTGCAATTGTACCATTCAACATTTCTCCGTACCACCCTTATCCTGAGGTTAACGGAGGAGCTCTGCCATTGTTATACTATATTATTCCTGCATCAGTGCTGTTACTAGCTATCGCATTGATATTCATCAAAAAAAGCAGGGTATCCATAATGTTTGGTGTATTGTTCTTTTTGTTCAGCATTTCGGTGATGCTTGCTTTTATTCCACTGAATTCTGGGGTTGTTAAAGAAAGGTACTTTTATCTTCCGTGCATCGGAATTTATTTTGTTTTGTTCAGCGTATTGCACGATTATACTTCACGCAGAAAGTCTACAAGAACCGTTTCGATGGTTGCTGTTGCTGGTTTGGCTGTTTTTTTTGCAGTCAGCTCTTTTACAGGCGCAAAGGTCTGGAAAAACAGTAGTACATTGTGGACAAAGGTTATCGAAGAATACCCCAAAGCGCATCTTGCCTATTACAACAGAGGCACTGCATTTTTTGACCGGCAGTTTTACCTGGAGTCAATCGACGATTATAAAAAAACTATAGAGCTTAAACCGGATTTCGCGGAGTCATACCTCAACATGGGGGTGGCATACAAAGAACTGGGGATGTTTCAAGAATCGCTTGCCACTCTTTCGCAGGCAATCAGTATAAAGAAAGACCCTGTGTGTTACTTTAACAGGGGCAGTGTGTATGGTGCCATGAATTTATTCGACGAGGCTATCAACGACTTCACGATGGCGATTAAGCTTAATCCGAGATATGCAGAGGCGTTTAACTTCAGAGGAGTCTCTTACGGAAACAAAGGTCTTAATCAGCAAGCCACAGCCGATTTTTTACGGGCAATAAGCATTGATCCCGATTATGCCGATGCGTATAAAAACCTTGGGGTTTCGTTTTTATTGCAGGGAATGACCCCCAAAGCCTGTGAAAGCTTCCACAAAGCCCGGGAATTAGGCTCAAGAGAAGCAACTCAGCTTATTGTAACCTATTGCGAAAATCAATGATGCCTGAAAAGAAGAAACATAGCAGTATGCAAGCTTTGCAGCGCAGACCGTACTCGCAACAATACGGAAATCTTATTCGAAGCACTCCGTTTCTTTGTATTTGCTGCTTTTTGTTTTCCTTCATTATCTATAGCCCGACCATAAATTTCGGATACAGTAACTTCGACGATGACCTTATCATTAAAAATCACAGCGAATTTTTCAGCAATCCAGCAAACTGGAAGCAGGCTTTCACATCCGACGCATTTACCGACCACAGCAGCAGATTCTATCGCCCGCTGCAAACCCTGTCGTATCTATCTGATATTCAGATTTCGGGTAGCGGAAAAGCTTGGATGCACCATACGACCAATGTGCTGATTTTTTCGTTGATAACAGCTCTGCTATTTCTTATGCTGGTAGAATTTAATGTATCGAAGCGTTATGCTTTGTTCGGAAGTATCCTGTTTGCAGCTCATCCTCTGTTTGTTTTTTCGGTAGCATGGATCCCGGCACGGGGCGATTTGCTCCTGATGTTTTTTTCGCTGGTATCGTTTCTGTTCCTCATTGAATTTTTAAAAAAAAGGAAAACGATTCATTTTGCTTTACATTGGCTTTGCTTTAGTATTGCTCTTTTCTGCAAAGAAACCGCAGCCATGTTGCCTGTGATATTTGTTACGTACTACCTGATTTTTGTAAAAAAAGAATCGTATCGTAAAAAAGACCTTCTTTTAGTGCTGTTATATCTGGGTTCACTTGTGTTTTGGTTTACTATGCGCAGCAAGGCAATTGGCGACTCCCAACTACTTAGCGAACTAACAGGAATAGCATCAATAAATAAGGAGTTCGGTTTGGTACCATTGTTCCAAAACCTACGGGTAATTCCTGAGGCACTGATAAACTTTATTGCACCTGTGCATACACAAATTGTACCCTCCTTTTCAGTTGTCAAAACATTGGCAGGCAGTATAATCTTCATTCTGATTATTGTTGCTTTACTGAAGAATAAGCAGCGAAGTATGCGGGAGAAATTATTCGGTCTGGTATGGTTTGTATTGCTGATGTTACCAACCCTTGTTTATAAGCACAATATGCTCGACTACCTGCATCACAGGCTATTGCTTCCGATGGCCGGAATATTGCTTTTTATTTTAATGATTATTCCTGCAAAAACCACTGTCAGCACTTCCCGAAAACTATCCTTAATATGGTTTATCGTGGTAGCAGCATTATCAACAATCACACTGATAACATCGCAATCGTATAAAAATCCTGAAAAATTTTACAATACTGCCATAAAACAAAACCCGCTGTTTGCCATAGGGTACTATAACCGGGGGATTATGCTCAACGAAAAAGGGCTGTACGACCAAGCTGTTTCCGACTATAGCATGGCAGTCGGAATTGAACCCAGCTATGCCAGTGCCTTCTACAATCGTGGCGTTGCTTACGGAAATCTCGCCATGAACGATAAAGCCATCGACGACTATAACAAAGCCATTTTACTGCAACCCGACAATCCTCAGGCGTACAGCAACCGTGGGGTAATTTATTGCAATCGCGGTAACTATATACAAGCTATCAGTGATTTTTCAGAATCGATTGCGCTGGTGCCCGATTTTTATATTGCATACAATAACCGTGGATATGCTTATCTCAGCAATGGAGAGCCCGATAAAGCACTGCCCGATTTAACAAAAGCCATTGCACTCAGGCCCGACTTTGCAGAAGCCTACAACAACAGGGCAAATGCATATATAGCAAAGCAGATGACCACGGAAGCATGTTCCGATTTTGAAAAAGCAGCAGAGCTCGGATCAGCCGCAGCGAGTAAGAGCCTTATTCAATACTGCAAATAAACTACCATGAGAATATTCATCCACAAAAATTCAATTCAAAACCCCATGGCGGTTTTCCGAATTTGAAATATCTTTACCCAAAATTCCTCGAATGGATATAGCAGAATTTTCATTAAAAATTGGAGTCGCGTTACTGGCAGGCGCTATTATTGGATTAGAGAGACAGTTTCAAAGGAAAAATGCAGGTTTACGAACCCACAGTCTCGTTGCTGTTGGCTCTGCCATTTTCGTTCTTATTTCAACTTCCCTCATCGACCAACAGGGAGGCGACCCCACCCGTGTTATCGGTCAGATAATCACAGGAATCGGTTTTTTGGGAGCCGGTGTTATTATTCATCAAGGCGTTTCGATACAGGGTCTTACCACTGCAGCAACCATTTGGTGTAGTGCCGCCATTGGCAGCCTTGCTGCTGCAGGCATGTATGTCGAGACTGCCGTTTGCACCGCTGTTGTTGTGGCTGTAAACCTTGTTTTTCGTTGGGTTGATGAAATCATTGCAAGAAAACACAATGGAGAACAACAACAAAACTGATTTTTATCAATTCCTGTTATGTAATATTTCTGTCTGGCCGGAACAGTATTATTGAAAAAACAGATTTACAAACCCGAACTTTGTATTGGCGCTTAATTTAATTCATAGTAATAATTTACTGATTAGTGCTATTTTGTTAACTTTTGTTATAATATAACGAAATCAAAACAATTTGAATTCAATAAAAAGCTAAATTCGAACATTAATAATTTCAGGAATGCGTCAGATTTTACTGGTATTTTTATTGCTTATTACAGTACAACTTTACTCACAGAATACTCTTTCCGACATAAACAAAGCCAGAGAAATTCTCAATACACGAGGGGAAGTGTTTTTTTCATTTGAAAAACCTGCCTCAATAAGTATTAATGCCATTTCGCAAATAATATCTGTTGATAAAACCGATGGAAAAACCATATATGCCTACGCAAACAAGCAGGAATTTGAAGCTTTTTTGAGTCTTCATACCGATTTTTCGATTGTGGATGAATACTATTATCACGAAAAGGCGCTTACCATGGCTGAGACTATAGAGGATATGGCCAACTGGGATCGTTACCCCACTTACAGCCTTTATGTAGAAATGATGCAGAAAATGGCAGAGGATTTTCCGGATATTTGCAAACTCGATACTATTGGCTATTCAGCAGGCTACAATATGCTTATACTAAGTCTTATAATTTCGGATAACGTAAACGCTGCCGAACCCGAGCCCCGTTTTTTCTGGACAGGTACCATGCATGGTGACGAAATCACTGGTTATATTATGCTGCTTCGATTTGCCGACTACCTGCTGAATAATTATGGCGATGACACTCAGATCACCAATTTGGTAAACAATTCGGTTATTTACATTAACCCTCTTTCGAATCCCGATGGAACTTTCTACGGGTTTTCTGATGGCAGCGATGTTTCGGGGTCGAGACGATACAACATTAACGATGTTGATCTGAATCGCAATTTTCCACGCGTTGATTTGATGCCAACACAGATAGAACCCGAGATTCAGGCTATGACCGACTACAGTTTTGAAAACTGGTTTACAATGTCGGCCAACACACATGGAGGTGCTGAAGTTTTTAACTATCCGTGGGATTATTGTACCTCCGATATCAACACGCACGCCGACGACAACTGGTGGCAGCTGGTGGGTGCCGTTTATGCAAATGCTGCCATTGAAAACAGCGATACCGATTATTTTCAGGGTGTTGTTGAAAATGGTGTTACCGAAGGCGGCGACTGGTATGTTATTAGCGGAAGCCGTCAGGATTATATGAACTTTTTCAGAAACTGCCGCGAAGTTACCCTCGAAATTTCAAACACAAAGCAACTTGCAAGCGAAGACCTGCCTACATGGTGGAATTATAACCGGGAGGCTATGCTCAGGTACACAGAACAAGTATTATACGGCATTAATGGTATTGTTACCGACTCAATCACCCATGAGCCGCTGGCTGCAAAAGTTACCGTATTATACCATGACAGGGACAATTCTTTTGTTTTTTCACATCTTCCGGCAGGCAATTATCATCGCCCTATAAAAGACGGCACCTATACACTATCATTTTCAGCCGAAGGCTATCGTACCAAAAACATTGTAGTAACCTGTTCCGACAACCAATCGGTAAGCCTCAATGCTGAACTCGTTACTCTCGACAGCTTACCCCCAGCCGCATCATTTACCACTGTTACTAACTACACCAGCTGTTCTCCGGTAATTGAGTTCATCAACACTTCGGAAGCTTCTGACGATACCGAATACCTGTGGTATTTTGGCGATGGCTCTACTTCGGAAGAATTCAGTCCCGTTCATTCGTACCCCGCAGAAGGCAGCTATACGGTTTCGCTGGTCGCAGTAAACTCCAAAGGTCAGGACTCGATTACATACGGCAGTTACGTTACCATTCAACTATATCCGGAACCCGAAACCCAGAATGCATCAGCATGTGCTGCATCGGCATCACTTCTGCTTACAGCCAGCGGTGATGGCATAATAACCTGGTATGCATATCCCGATGACGAAGAACCCCTGTATGAAGGCGATGTTTTTACTACACCCGTAATTTATGAGACAACAATATATTTTGCTCAGGATAAATACACGCAAACAGAACAAACAGGTGCTGATCTTGAGGAAGATGACGGGGCTTTTAATACCGACGCCTCCGACCATTACCTGATATTCGATTGTTATCAGCCATGTGTTCTGCATACGGTGAAAGTGCTTTCGGGTGGAGAAGGCAACAGGGTTATCAAACTTATTAACGCTACATCAGTAGTCGATTCTGTCGAGGTCTGGATTGCCGCCGGTGAACAAACTGTAATTCTCGATTTTTCGATTCCTGAAGGTCAAAACCTGAAACTATTATGTTCTGGCCCTTCAAACCTGTATCGCGGATTTTCAGGATGGTGGTCAAGTTTCGATTTCCCTTACACCATCAACGAATACTTGAGCATAAAACAAAGCGATGACAATATGGAGTATGTTCCTGACGAAACCCGCTATTATTCTTATTTCTACGAATGGCAGATAATTCTGAATGAATGCCAGAGCACCAGAGTTCCAGTATATGCTGTTGTTTCTGCAGATGCTCCCGATGCCGATTTTTCCTACTCAGTAAGCAACGGACAATGCCAATTTACCGATGAATCGGTGAATGCAGTTTCATGGGAATGGGATTTTGGCGACGGATCGGGATCATCGCTGCAAAACCCTGTTCATACTTACACCACAAGCAACAATTATACTGTACAGCTTACGACAACCAACGCTTGTGGCACTGATACCTACTCCGAAAGCCTTATAATTGAACTTACCTCCCTGAATAATTACACCCTAAGGAATACTGTTTATCCAAACCCAACCAAAGATTTGATATATTTCAGCGAAATACAGCCCGGAAGCATTGCAAACGTGTACACTGTTTCTGGGACTATGCTATTTGATCATCGCTTCGGTAACGGAGAAAATTCAATCGATTTGAGTGGGGTTGATGCCGGGGTTTATACTATTCAAATAATTGACATGGAAGCTGTTCAAAACATTAAAGTGATTAAGTTAAATTAGTTTTTATATGAAAAAGATTTTATTCATCATTTCAATCATTACAGCACTTATTGCTGTTGAAGCTAAAGCGCAAACCAGCAATCTCGATTTTGCCAACGATAAAATCGCAGAAAGAGGTGGCATATACTTTTACTTTCCAATTCCAGAGCATGAGGTAATGCTGAATTTATTTAATGATATTTCAGTTGATGGTTTTAAAAATGATCAAGTTTATGCCTATGCCAATTCACACGAATTCGAAACATTTCTGACATATGGGATTGATTTTACTCCCAATTATGATTACTATATTACACCTAAAGCTGTTAGTATGGCAACAACTGTTGCCCAAATGGCAAGTTGGGATAGATATCCGACCCATGCAGTTTACGTACAAATGATGCAAAATTTTGTTGCCAATTACCCTAGTTTGTGCAGGCTTGATACCATTGGAACTTCAATAAATGGATGGCCAATTATATGTGTGGTTATTTCAGATAATATTGGGGCTGACGAAGATGAACCTGAGTTTTGGTGGAGTGGTACTATGCATGGTGATGAAATAACCGGATATGTTCTATTACTTAGGTTGGCTGATTATTTACTTTCGAATTATGGAACAAATTCCCAGATAACAAACCTATTGAATAATGTTGAAATATACATCAACCCTTTGGCAAATCCTGACGGAACTTTCTTTGGCTCCTCAAGCGGAACAATAATCGCGTCAGATCATAGGTACAATGCCAATGATGCAGACCTAAACAGAAGTTTTACAAGGCCCGATGGCATAGCTCCACCATATTCTACTCAACCCGAGACACAATGTATGATGGATTATTCAGCGGCACATGATTTTGTGATGTCAGCAAATACTCATGGAGGAACAGAGTGTGTTAATTATCCATGGGATACTTGGTTAAGTGCTGTTAACCCACATGCTGATAACAATTGGTGGTATTATGTGTCATACGTCTATGCCGATGAGGTTGAATTAGATGCTCCAACAACATATTTTGATGGACCAGGTCAGATGTATAATATAGGAGGAACAAATACTACTGGAGTTACTCATGGTGCTGATTGGTATTATGCTTATGGTTCACGACAGGATTATATGAATTATTTCAGAAATTGCCGTGAAACGACACTAGAATTATCGGACACAAAACAAGTTAGCGGTTCAAGTTTACCTTCATATTGGAACTATAATCGCGATGCAATGCTTTTATATATGGATCAAGTTCTTTTCGGCTTTCGGGGAATTGTTACTAATGCATGTACTGGAAACCCTTTGGCTGATGTAAAAGTTGAGATTTCCGGTCATGATGAAGACAATTCATGGGTATACAGCTCAGCTCCCGTTGGAAATTATCACCGTCCGATTTATGCCGGTACATATAATGTAACATTTTCGAAAAGCGGATACACCAGCAAAACCCTGCCGGTAACGGTGGTCAACAATGCTTCCACCCGCTTGGATGTTCAGTTGGTTCCCACTACGGTTGCCAGCCCGGCATTTACAGCTTCGCCCACTTCGGTAGCTATTGGTGGAACCGTGAACTTTACCGACCAAACATCGGGGGCAGTTACATCCCGCAGCTGGACTTTTGAGCAAGGTAACCCACCTTCAGCTACTACCCAAAACCCTGCAGTAGTTTACAATAACATAGGAACATTCGATGCTACGCTGCAGATTGTGAGTGCAGGATGCACCCTGACACTTACCAAGCCCGATTATATCAACGTTTACACCCCTGGTGCCCCCACACCGGGTTTCACCTGCGATGTAACCAGCACCTGCATCGGAATAGTTGCATTTACCAACACCTCGACCGATGCAACTTCGTACCAGTGGAATTTTGGCGATGGCAACACCTCTGAAGAAGTGAATCCGGCGCATACCTACACAAGCGACGGGGTGTACACGGTAAGTCTCACAGCAACCAATGCCTATGGCAACAACATACTTACCCAAAACAACCTGATAACTGTTGATTTACCCGAGGCTCCTGTCACTACCGGTGCCGAAAGCTGTGGTCCGGCCTCGCTTGCATTAAGTGCCACGGGTAATGGGACTCTCGAATGGTACGATGCCGCTTCAGGAGGGAATTTAATAACAACAGGAACAAGTTATACCAACAATTTCGCCAATTCAACAACCTATTATGTGCAATCAGGGCGCACTCCGCATACTTATTATGTGGGTAACACCGATAGTGAAGTCAATGGTATGAATCATACAAACAATGGTTATTATCTGATTTTTAGCACTTACACCGATCTTACGCTGGTTTCGGTCGAAGTAAATGCAGGGAACACAGCTGGCAATCGGATTATTCAATTGCGCGACAACAACGGGAATACCTTGCAATCGGTAACTGCAGATCTTCCAACAGGGGTAAGCCGGGTTACTCTGAATTTCGACATTGCTGCCGGAAATAATTATCAACTGCGATGTGGAACTTCAAACCCCAACCTATACAGGAACGATTCGGGGGTAGATTATCCCTACACTGTAGCAAATGTTATTTCTATTACCGGCACAAATGCCACTTCGCAAGCGTATTATTATTATTTCTACGATTGGGAAGTATTGGTGGGTGATGAATGCATCAGTGCACGCACACCGGTATCGGCTGTAATCAACGAAGTACCTAATGCACCCACAGTAAGCGGTGGAGGTACATTCTGCGCAAACAGTGCAACATTAACTGCCAGCGGGGCAGGCGATCACAACATGTACTGGCAAGGCACCAACGCCAACGGTACAAGTACAGTAAACGAAACCAGCAGTTATGAGGTTACTGCGAGCGGAACTTATTACTTTCGTATTCAAACGGGCTCAGGTTGCTGGGGTCCCAGTGCAGGAGCAACAGTGACTTTAAACACCTTACCCGGAGCAGTTACGGTTTCCGGCGGTGGTACTTTCTGTGGTGGCCCGGTTACACTTACAACAACCGGAGGAAGCGGAGGAACCATTTATTTTCAGGGCACCACCAGTGGCGGAACCAGCACAGCAACACCGGCCACTTCGCAATCGGTTTCAGCCAGTGGCACATACTATTTCAGGGCTCGTTCTGCACAAGGGTGTTGGGGACCTGAAGGCAGCGCAACCGTTACCATTAATGCAGCACCCGGCGCAGTAAGTGTTTCGGGAGGAGGAACTTTCTGCGGTGGAACAGCTACCCTTACTGCAAGCGGAGGAACCGGTGGAACCATCTACTGGCAGGGAACCACCAACGGTGGGACAAGCACCGCAACGGCTTCATCATCCCAAACTGTTTCGGCAAGTGGCACATACTATTTCAGGGCGTATTCCCCTGCCGGTTGCTGGGGACCTCAGGGCAGTGCAACCGTTACCATTAATGCAGTTCCTGCTGCTGTTACCGTATCAGGTGGAGGAACACAGTGTGGCGGGAGCATGACACTCACAGCCACCGGAGGGACAGGCGGAACCATCTACTGGCAGGGAACAACCAGCGGTGGAACCAGCACTGCAACAGCGTCATCATCGCAAAATGTTACAGCCAGTGGCACATACTATTTCAGGGCTCGTTCTGCACAAGGGTGTTGGGGACCTGAAGGCAGCGCAACGGTAACTATTAATCCTGTTCCTGCTACCGTAGTAGTTTCGGGGGAAGGGATATACTGTGGAACCAATGCCACACTCACAGCTACGGGAGGAACCGGGGGAACCATTTACTGGCAGGGTACTACAAGCGGCGGAACCAGCACTGCAACAGCGTCATCATCGCAAACCGTTTCGGTAAGCGGAACTTATTATTTCAGGGCACGTTCGGCACAAGGATGCTGGGGACCTGAAGGGAGCGCAAGCGTTACCATCAGTCCGGCTATTTCGGTCAACCTGACAGCCACAGAAGAAAGTGCTCCCGGAGCCAGTGATGGCACAGTTACGGCCATAGTAACCGGAGGAACTGCTCCGTTTAACTATACCTGGAACCCTGCAGCATCAGGGAATCCTATTACAGGCCTGGCTGCAGGTTATTATTGCGTTACTGTAGAAGATAATGCAGGATGTACCGCGCAGAACTGCGTAACTGTAACTATGGCAAATCAGCCAAATCCGCCGACAGCTCAGTTCTCTGCCGACATTCACAATGGATGTGGGTCTCTTACCGTTCAGTTTACCGATAACAGTACCAATAACCCGACAGAATGGGATTGGGATTTTGGTGATGGCAGCAGCTCGGAAGAACAGAACCCAATTCACACCTATCTTGCCCCTGGCCATTACACAGTAATTCTTACTGTTTCGAATGACGACGGTAGTGATGACATTACCAAAAATGAATTTATTCATGTGTGGCCGATTGTTGAAATAGATATTGCCTCTACAGAAGAAAGCGCCGAAGGTGCTGCCGATGGCACAGCAACTGTTACTATAGTTCAGGGCATTCACCCTTTCACTTTCCTTTGGGACAACGGAGGCGAAACGGCAACCATCGAAGGCCTGACGGCAGGTACCTATTGTGTTACCGTTACCGACTCTGTAGGCTGTCAAGCCAACATGTGTGTTGAAGTTAGCCTTCAGGCTGTAAACCCATTAAATGCATTGTTTTCATTTGAACAAAGCGGAGTTTGTGGTTCATCAACGCTTAGCTTCCACGATGAAAGCACCGGTGATATTACCTCATGGAACTGGGATTTCGGCGACGGAACACAGTCGAATGAGCAAAACCCTGTTCATAATTATGTAAGCCCCGGAAACTTTACGGTATTGCTTATAATCAGCGATGGTGAAAATCAAAGTACCTACGATGCCGTTGTTGAAGTATTCGAGGTGCCGTCTCTTTCTTTTGAAGTTACCGAAGAAAGCAGCCCCGGTGCTGCCGATGGAGAAATCGTACTTAGCATTACCGGAGGAGCAGCACCGTATCAGATTAACTGGTCGAACGGACAGCATACTGCTACCATTACGGGACTTCAGGCTGGCGACTACTCGGTTGCTGTGGTCGATAACAACGGGTGTTATGCCACTTCAGCGGTTACCGTTCCGCTGGGAACAGGTATTGCAGTTGACGTCAGCGAATTGTTTTTGCTTTATCCCAACCCTGCATCCGGATATTTTAATTTGACCGCCGACCATGTAATTGAACAGGTCACCATTATGGACGCAACAGGGCGAAGCTGTTTTAGCAGTAATCCAGGAAAAGATGCTGTAAACATTGACATACAACATCTTCCTTCGGGTTTATATTTTGTGGTTTGCAGTACTGACCAATTTTCGCAGGTGCTTAAACTTGTGGTGCGATAAACCTTTCAATAGCAACACAAAAAATACTGCAGTAGAAGTATTGCGGTATTTTTTAGTGTTTAAAGTGTCGTATTCCGGTGAAAACCATTGCAATTTTATTCTCATTGCAGAAGTCGATGGTTTCCTGATCACGGATTGAACCACCGGGTTGTATTACACTTCGTATTCCGGCTTCATAAGCAATTTCAATACTGTCTTTAAATGGAAAGAAAGCGTCGGAAGCCATTACAGCACCATTCAGGTCGAACCCGAAATGCTTTGCTTTTTCAATTGCCTGACGAAGCGCATCAACACGTGATGTTTGACCGGTTCCACTCGCCAGCAGTTGCTTGTTTTTTACAAGTACAATGGCATTCGATTTTGTATGCTTTACCAATTTAAATGCAAACAGCAGATCTTCGGTCTCGACTTCCGAAGGCCGGGTATCGGTAACGTAGCTCAGTTCAGAAATTTTTTCGCGATGCTTATCGCTTTCCTGAAGCAAAACACCGTTTAACACCGACCGGAACTGGTGCAGGGGTGTTGTGGTATTTTTAAGTATGAGAATAATCCGGTTCTTTTTCTGCTTCAGTATTTCGAGAGCCTCGGCAGTATATCCCGGAGCAATAATTATCTCGAAAAATATTTTATTCATCTCTGTTGCAGTTTCCAAATCGATGATAGCATTGGTAACTATGATACCTCCGTAAGCCGAAACAGGGTCGCCTGCCAGAGCGTCTTTCCATGCCTCGCATAGGCTGATGCGGCAAGACATTCCGCAAGCATTATTATGTTTAAGGATAGCAACGGCGTTCCCATTATCATAATCGTTGATAAGGTTAACAGCAGCATCAATATCGAGCAGATTGTTGTACGATATTTCTTTGCCCTGTAATTGCTCAAGCATATCTGTAAGCTTTCCGAAGAAAAAGCCTTTCTGATGTGGGTTTTCACCGTAGCGAAGTTTGTACTGCGGACTGAAGCTTTTACGGAATTCGGTGAACTCACCGCTATCGAACCAGGAAAATATTGCAGCATCATAGTTTGAGCTTACGCTGAACGCCTCACGTGCAAACTGCTTCCTCGTTTGCAAATCGGTAATTCCTTTATGGTCTTCGAGCAGACTGTACAGGCGGTCGTATTGGTTGCGGTGCGATATTACAAGCACATCATTGAAATTTTTTGCGGCTGCACGTATCAGTGAAATACCACCAATATCGATTTTTTCGATAATATCATCCTCGCTTGCACCTTTACGGAGTGTCTCTTCAAACGGGTATAGGTCGACAACAACCAGATCGATTGGGGGGATATTGTACGCCGCCTGATCATGAATATCTTCGGGCAGATCGCGCCGTGCAAGAATACCTCCAAAAATAAGGGGATGAAGTGTTTTAACACGACCACCCAAAATAGAAGGGTATCCGGTAACATCCTCCACTGCAACAGCTTTTACACCAAGTTCAGCAATAAACTTATGGGTACCTCCCGTCGAAAAAATGGTGACACCTGCAGCATCAAGTTTTTTTATGATGTTTTCCAGACCATCCTTATGATACACTGAGATAAGCGCGTTTTTAATCTGTCGGTTCATACTTCGTTATTTTGACCGTAAAAATAGCTTTTTTGCTGAACCGGTTTTAATACATTTGGCAGCCAGCCAAAAAAAATATCCCCATTTATTAACAACACCGCGGCATAGAAAATGTTTTAAATGTGTTCGCAAATTGTTCACTATTGGTTTTTATGACTGAAATGATTAAAACTTTTATCGTATTTTTACATCAACAACAATGAAGACATTATATACTCTGATATTGCTCTGCTTCGCAGCTGTGCACCTGATAGCGCAGGATACTGCAAGAATTGCCTATTCATTTGGGTTCAATTTTAAAAACGGAATTTACCTGAACTTCGACCAGTTCAGGAATAACTCTCCCGTTGCAATTGAATCGGTTGTTATTGATTTTGATAAGAATAAATACAATGACGTTTACGACTATATTGATAATTCGAAAACGCTACAATATTACAACGAATTTGGGATTTTATCGGAAACAAGCACAGCTTCTCTTTGGGGGTATTGCCGTAATGGTAAGCCATGGGTAAACTGGAGTAACGGTTTCAGGCAAATCGGGTTCATAGGGTCTGTATGTCATTTCGTTGCCACAATTATTGTGTATCAGGATATGAGCGCATCTCCCTATTATGATCCGTATTCCTATAACTACATGGGTTCAAATCAATATTATACAAGCGAGCTTCACCAACTCATCATTACTATGAATACCGGAGAGATCCTGGATTTTGATGTAGAAAATGTAGCACGGGCAATCAGCAGCGACACAGCACTTTACAATGAATTCAACGATTTAAGCAAGCGTAAAAAACGTAATATGATGTTTTATTATATTAGAAAATTCAACGAAAATCACCCGTTATACTTACCATCAAAATAGATATTCAATTATAATGAAAAAGCTACTTTTAACATCGCTATTCCCGGTTCTTTATGCATGCTTATTAACAGCTCAGGTAAATATTCCCACCGGTAGTGTTCAGGAAGTCAATACGTTTTTCAATGGGAAAACCTATATCGTACTCGAGAACAGGCTTATGTCGGATTACAACGATATGATGAAAGCAGTAACAGCAAATATCTGGTCGGTTACACCCGTAGAATTTATCACATTAAAAGAGTTTGAATCGAAACGTAAAGAAAAAAACGTTAGTTTTCTGATGATAAATCAGGTGTATTTCGATGCTGACAAATCGAATACCTTCTTCGACTTTTTGGTTTTAATTGCCGGTGGCAATTATCCCTCTGTAAATGAAATGCCTTTACTTTGTGGTGTCCCTCTCTGCTATGAAGGAGAAGAAGAGGAAACATGGGTTCCCAAAATTCCACTGGCAACCAGGTTCATTCAGTCGCACATGATTCTTTCAAAAAATCATCCTGAAATGAATTCGAAAAATGCAGTTGAATACTATATTTCTCACCACGCCCCCCTGAGCAGTAAAATCCTTTACATTCCCAAAGAACAACTTGAAGTGGCATTACAAAGTAAGAGTGCTTTCAGTGCCATTTACCCTTTTCCATTCGAGATTTGCGAAACCTCAAAAACCGATGAGCTTATTTCGATGGCAGATAGCTCCGCTCTTATTCTTCACATAATATCGCCGGTAGATAATGATCAAACCGACAAATGCATAAAATTCATTATCAATCCGGGAACAGCAGAAATTTATTATTACGATATGCATGATATCAGTGCGAATAAACCCCCTTGCCTGCTCGAAAGTGATATTAAAAAACTTGCCAAACAACAATGAATTATCAGGAGGCTATCCGGTTTTTGTTCAATTCATTGCCTATGTATCAGCGTATAGGTCAGGCTGCATATAAAGCCAATCTCGACAACACCTTAGCATTTGACGCATATTTCGGACACCCGCACAATAACTTTCGCACCATCCATGTTGCGGGTACCAATGGGAAAGGTTCGGTGTCGCACATGATAGCAGCAGTGTTGCAAGAGGCTGGCTACAGAACGGGGCTGTACACCTCTCCCCACCTGAAAGATTTCAGAGAACGTATTCGCATCAACGGAGAAATGATCAGCGAAAATGAGGTTATTGGTTTTGTTGAAAAGCATAATGCAATAATTGACACGATTCAGCCCTCGTTTTTCGAAATGACTGTAGCCATGGCTTTCGATTATTTTGCTCGAAATCAGGTTGAAATTGCAGTGATCGAAGTTGGCATGGGAGGTCGCCTCGATTCAACCAATATTATTACTCCGCTTTTATCGGTTATCACGAACATAGGTTACGATCATACCCAGTTTCTCGGGAAAACCCTTGAAGAAATAGCCGGTGAAAAAGCGGGTATTATTAAAGATGGTATTCCAGTTATAATAGGTGAAACACAGCCCGAAACACAACGGGTTTTCACCGACAAAGCAGCTTCATGCCACGCCCCAATCGTTTTTGCCGATACAATATATAATGCCTGTCGGAAGTTGAATTCGGGAAAATATTCTGTTTATACCGTAAACAGTGATATTACTTACCACCTCGACCTTGGTGGATTGTATCAGGGTAAAAACCTGCAAACAACATTATGTGCACTTGATGAACTGCGTAAACACTGTAAAGCCATAACAAAAGAGCACATATATAAAGCTCTCTCCTCAGTACAAAACACTACAGGACTACGCGGGCGGTGGCAAGTGTTGTCGGAGAATCCTATGGTTGTTTGCGACACAGGGCATAATGCTGAAGGCATCAGTTACACAATGCAGCAGATAGCGAGCCATTCATTCGAAAAACTACATATAGTTTTCGGAGTGGTAAACGACAAAGACCTGAGCAAAGTTCTGCAGCTTTTGCCTAAAGAAGCAACATACTATTTCACAAAAGCATCAATCCCCCGGGCTCTCAATGAAAACGAACTAAAATTGATAGCAGAATCTACCGGATTGCACGGGGAAGCATATACAAGTGTTTCTGAAGCCTATGACACAGCCCTTCGGCATGCCGGTAAGAAAGACTTTATATACATCGGAGGAAGCACATTTGTGGTAGCAGAACTGGAATTAGATTGATTTTTTTAATAAAATATTTTGCAGGATAAATATTTTATCTACATTTGCACTCTCAAAACCGGAGAAAAGGGAGTTTAGCTCAGCTGGTTCAGAGCATCTGCCTTACAAGCAGAGGGTCGGGGGTTCGAATCCCTCAACTCCCACAAGCCAAGAAAACCACCGCGAAAGCGGTGGTTTTTGTTTAGTCCCCTGCGCTCAAACTTGTTTGAGAGGGCAAGGGGACTAAACAAAAACTAGGGACGCAGTCCCGAAGTTTTCGAAGGCTTGATTCTCACCCCTAATAGGGATCACGAGCAAAGCGAGTAATCCCTGAAAGCAAAATTCTGTTTATTCTGCTTGAAAAACCAGGGACGCAGTCCTGAAGTTTTCGAAGGCTTGATTCTCACCCCTAATAGGGATCACGAGCAAAGCGAGTAATCCCTGAAAGCAAAATTCTGTTTATTCTGCTTGAAAAACCAGGGACGCAGTCCCGAAGTTTTCGAAGGCTTGATTCTCAC
>JAGOLH010000045.1 GCA_017994175.1 Bacteroidales bacterium
TTTTCAGTTCTTTCGTCTCGGTAAGCCACGACGTAATGCTTCCTTTTTCCTTGATAACCTCTCCTTCAACAACAGCAATGTACATCCGCTTTTTATCATGCCATTTTTCCTGTAACGCTTCGCGTATGCGCAGGCTTTTGGCAAATACCAATATTCCGGAAGTATCTTTGTCGAGCCTGTGAACGATGAATATCTTATTGTTAGGGTTGCTTTGCTGCATATAATTTCTCAGGATGTGAAACACCGAATTTGTATCGAATTTATTAATAGCATTGGTGTTCACTCCGGGCATTTTGTTAATCACGATAATATGGTCGTCTTCGAAAATCGGACTGAGATACATGTTCGCCTTCAGCACTGCTTTTGGGGCTTTGGCAATAGTAATTACCGACCCAGTTGTAACCTTACCGACGGCATCTTTTGTGCTTTCGCCGTTAATCAGAACCATTCCTGAAGCAATTAGCTTTTTTATTGACGACTTACTTCTTCCGCGATACATAGTTTGTAGCACTTCCAGTAAGCTGGCATCTTCTTTTACTTTGTAGTGGTCGATTATTTCGTTTTTCGCCATTTAATTGAGCATTTCTACCATGTGATTTTCGTCTGCAAGATACAAAAAAACGTAAGAATTTGTATGTTATGACATGCTGCATAGAAATACACGTTTATATAATTAAAAATCTATTTCCTTGTGATATTTTTATTTTTATAATTTATATTTGTACATATTATTCATCTAAATTTGATGTATTATGAAAGCAAAACAATTGATATTATTAGGTTTAACCATACTTGCTTTTACTGCAAGTGCTCAGGAGGTTAACAATATGGTGGCTGTTGAATTTTCGAAATTCAGCATTATATACAGGGGTATCGAAAATCCTGTTACAATCGTAGCATCGGGTTATTCTGCCGAAGATCTTAGTTTTTCGGTTACGAATGGTACTATTGAAAGTACGGATACACCTGGTAGTTTAATAATTAAAACTGATGCATTTTCTGGTTCAATACTTGAATTACATATTCTGGCTAAGGGAACCGAGCTCCGCACGGTGAAATATACAGTTAAGGCTGTTCCGGATCCGGTGTTGCAGCTTGGAAACCATAAGTCAGGTTCCGCAGTAACGGTTGATGAATTAATTAATACACCTATAAACGCTTATAAAGACCCGAGCTTTGTATACGATGCACATTATTCAGTAAAGAGTTTTACCATTATCGTCCCTGTGGAAGGGGGAGTGCCTCAGAAATATGAAATTAACGGAAATAAAATTGCCGTTAATCCAGCTGCAGCTGCCGCTGTCAGGAATAGTTTTCATTCAGGCGATAATATCAATTTTTCAAGTTTTAATATTAATACACCCAATGGATTAAGAGAGAATTTTGTGGGTATTGCATTTACAGTTAAATAACTTCGCAAGGGTTACGATTACAACATATAAAAAACAGACGGGTTTCGGCCGTCTGTTTTTGTAAATATGAACAAGGTATTAAAGTGCAGTGATAATGGCATCAGCCATTTGTTTTGTTGATGCAGCACCCTGATTGATAACATCGGGAGAACCTTTCATCTTCAGCATGTCGTAAGCGCGAATTTTTCCGTCAGCAACAACTTTGGCAACAGCCTTGCGTATGCGCTGTGCTTTTTCGTCTTCACCAATATGTTCGAGCATCATCACTGCCGAAAGTATCATAGCAATCGGGTTCACTATCGAAACCGGATAGTCGGCATACTTGGGTGCAGAACCATGGGTAGGTTCGAACACGCACACACCGCTTTCGGGGTTAAACTGTGCCGAAGTGGCAAAACCCAGACCGCCGATCAAACCAGCAAATCCATCAGATACAATATCACCAAACATGTTTCCGGCAACGATTACATGATAGTTTTCCGGGTTTTTGGTCAGCCACATCATGGTTGCATCTATATTGATATCTTCAACATAAATGTTCGGATATTCTTTCTTACTCATTTCCTGAGCAATTTTCAGCATCATACCCGAAGTTTCGCGGATAACATTGGGTTTTTCGCTTACGGTAATTTTATCGAAGCCGCGTTTTTTTGCATATTCAAAAGCCGCTTTCACAATGCGTGTGGTATATTTTCTGGTGAAAATACGGGTCGAAACGGCGAGGTCTTCGCGTGGGCACCATGCAAAATTGTCGACAAATTTTTTGTGAGTCATCAGTCCGTTGTAAACAACATCGGGAGGATTGGTCCATTCAACACCGCCATACAGCCCTTCGGTATTCTGACGGAAAATCATCACATCTACTTCGGGTTCTTCGATGGTGTTGTTGGCACCGCGACGAATGAAGTTGAGCGGGTTGCCTTTCAGGGTCTGGCATGGACGCATACAGATATCCAGATCGAAATGCTGACGCATCGATACGATGGGGCTGTAGTAGGTGTAGCCTTTGCCCTGAAGCTCGGGTGCAAGTTCTGCAGCCGCTTTGTCTTTGGGTTTTGAGGTAATGGCTCCAAATAGACCGATTTTATGTTCTTCGAGTAATTTGAGGGTACGGTCGGGTAGAGGGTTGCCTTCTTTGCACCAGAATTCCCAACCAATATCACCGTGTACATAGTTTGCTTCAAAACCGGCAGCGTCGAGCACGCGCAGTGTCTCGTTCAATACTGGTTTTCCGATACCGTCGCCGGGCATAGTTACAATAGTTCTTTTTGCCATAGTTTTCAAGTTTAATTTTGAGTAAAAATAGTATGATTTGTGTGAATGCAAAACTGTTGTGTAGCATTTATAAACCACCGGATTTGGCAAAAAGCCCGCAACAGATTAAGCGTTTTTATTTCTTACCAATTACCGCCCCTGTATCATCGAAATCTATAGCCAACTCCCAACCTGACAGCAACTCCAATCGGACCTTGGTGAAAGTCGAAGGTGGCTGTATTCCGTTGGTTAACTGGCAATACCGGATTATCGGTTTTTATGCTGTTATATTGTGCCGTTACGAGAGCCAACGGCACATTCAGGTCGATAAACCATTTCTCGCTAAAAGAGTAAGTTAGCCTGGGAATTACCGAAAGGTAAATGCCTGTACCGGTTTTCGTTACGGGAAATTCCGACGATATCGATGAATTTGATTTACTCCACCTGAAAAATGGTGTTGCCGAGAAACCGATTGCGGTTCCAAATTTCTCCCAGTTCTGTTTCTTAAACAATGTTATTGTGTACTCATACCGCAAAAAACAATTAAAAGCCTGAGCTGTGGAGGCCGATAGCACCTGCGATATTGCGCCGGTCGAATCCACGATGTAATATTCCTTGTTGTAATTGTTATTATACGCCAAACGCGATATTTCCACAGAATGATAATTCCCTTTATCAGTGTTGATTTCGACTGCAGGAGAAAAATTAAACCCGTAAAATTCCCGTTCAAACTCCGTGTGTATTGTTCCTTCAGAAGGTCCCTGGCCATGTGTAATATAATTTGAGTTTAAATTGAAATTGGAATACAATGCAATCGAAACGGGGTGGGTTGAATTCTGGCTGTATACAGTCATACTGATTGCCCCAAGGAGAACCATAAAAATGCAACAAAATTTCATAGTAATTATCTTTAGCGAACAGGGTAAAAACGCTGCATTTATTTAAAATAGTATAGCAGTAAAAATTTTATTTGGATTCGGTGTACATGGCATTATTCACCATAACGTTCCGTAAGTAGGCGTATGTAGCCCTGTGTTGCGCCTGCGGCAGGGCTATTACGCTTACCTTTGACTTTGGTTTTATTTCCAAAATTAAAATAATTTTTAAAGCTCATCAAACGGGGACCTGATATTTTGTAAACTTTTTGTAGATATGTGTGTGTTTATCTTAATGGTTTTACTGCTCTTATGGCCTAAAATCAGTAAATTATCATTATAAACCAAACCTATTTCCGTTTCAGCCTAACCAGTGCAATGTCGGGCGGCATAACAAATCTCCTGTGCGTAGCTGAAAAAAAATTATTGGTTTTACCTGAAATCTTGCAAATGTGTCAAGATTATTTCGTATTTTTGAATAAAGTTGTTCATATATTTATGTGTTTGATAATCAGTTAAATATAAGAATTTTTATAATTCAATGAACAACTTATTTTATTTATTTTTAAAATGCAAAAGGTATAATTAAACATTACAGATGAAGAACTTACATTTACTAATAATGTTTTTTACAATTACACCTTCTTTTTCGCAAGAAATTAGCCTAGGTGATAATTTATACACAGATTTTAATAAAATCTCAGCACCCTATTTTTTTGAAATGAGCAATAATACGGGTTGGATAGAAGGGGAAGGGAATTTTTATATTGGAGATATGCCAATTTTGGGTGATTGTAATGTTATTTATATGGCATTAAAAGACACAACATTATTTGGATTATTTGTTAAAAAACCACAAGCTACTTTTATGTTCGATAGCCAAGGTGATTCCATACTTGATGTTTCTCCAGGGTTTTTTATGCACCCATTTTGGGTTGTAAAAAACAATACAAAAATTTCACCTGACGATAAGAAAATTATCGAAGTATTTAATAATATATATGAAAAAACCTTGCAATCGGATTATTTTGATAATGCAGATAATCCTTTTAGCGAATTTGTTAAATATCGAACCGATACCTCATTGTCGAACCGGCATATTGCCTATCTCTTTGAGTATGTGTTATTATCATCAACACCCAGTTCTGAAAATGATACCCCGGAGTTCGCGAAATTTTCTTTGGATTTAAATCTTTCTTTGGCATCAGAGTGTTTGTCGCTTTTTCATGTGATCCCTGAAATTGTTTATGTTTATTTAGGTGAAGCCTTTATTGCTTGTGGAATGACTGACAAAGCAATTGAGAATTATGAAATAGCTTTGCAACTCTATCCCGATTGTATCCCTTGTAAAGTTTATAATTGTGTTCTAGAAAAAGATTCTGTGAAAAAGAAGGAGAAATCAAAGGAGTTGCGAAAAAAACATCCCAACCACTGGTTAGTAAATGAACTGATAAATTAGCCTAAATAGTACCTCATTTAAATTTACCCAAAAGCTTTTGGGCCTCTTATAATCGACTACCTTCTCTTCAGCGTAATCAGTGTAATTTCGGGTGGCATGCCGATCCGTCCTTCGAAGGCGATATACCCGAACCCCTGATTAACATACAGGTATTTCCCGTTTTCTTCCGTTAGTCCCGACCAGTTTGGATACAAATATTGCCCCGGACTCCATTTGAATTTTCCCCATTCAATACCAAACTGGAACCCATGGGTATGTCCCGAGAGCGTAAGCGCCACCGGAACGGGATACGTTTTTACCTGCCATTCCCAGTGCGAAGGGTCGTGCGACAGCAATACGATAAAATCCTTGTCCGAAAGTCCGTTGAGAGCTTTGGGCAGGTCGCCCTGACGGATGAAATTATGCCCCCAGTTTTCGACACCGGCAACATATATCGTGTCGCTGCCCTTCACAATGGCTCTGTGTTCATTTATCAGCACATCGAAGCCAGCCTGCTGCTCGTGGCGTACCAGTTGAGCCAGATTGGCATCTTTGGCTTCTTGGTTTTTCCATCGCACATAGTCACCGTAATCGTGATTTCCAATAACAGAGAACTTGCCAAGGGGAACCTGTATATCGCGGAGCACAGGTATCCAAGGCACCGCTTCTTTAGCCAGATTGTTCACCATGTCACCGGTGAAAACGAAAATATCGGGCTTCAGGTCTTTTATTATTTCAATGCCTTTAATTACTTCGTCGCGGTTGTGGAAGCTGCCTGCATGAAAATCGGATATCTGTGCAATGGTTGTTCCGTCGAAAGCTGCCGGCAGCTTATCGGAATAGATTGTTTTGCGGGATACCTTATAGTTGCTTCTTTCGAAGAACATTCCGTACATAAAAACACCGATCACCAGCAGGCTCACCGACAAACCCGCCACACTCACCCCGAAGCTACGGGGTGGCAGAAACGAACCCAACGTACCTGAAGATATCAGGCTGATGGTGCCGCGGAAAAGCCGCACAATATCTTCGAACGATAAAAACAGAATAAAAGCAATCTTGGCGGTGAAATAGATCAGGAAAATATGCATAAAAATCCTGAACATCAGGGTAAATTCTCCCTTCACCATTACAAAATATCCACCGATAATGGTACCCACAATCACCCCGATCGAAAATATCCGGAACAGGATGATGATAGCCTGCCTTATTCCGGGCTGTCGTATGGGCAGTATGATGGTTTTTAATCCCTGCAGTACATACCAGTCGGTAAGCAAGCTCAGGATGATGATAAAAATGGGTACGAGTATTCCGTTGTTTCCCCTCATACAATCTGTTTTTCGGCAAGCTTATGTACCTGCTCCAGTTCAACAATAGTGATGTTTTTCTCTTCGTTCAGCAGCGCAGCATTGATCATTGCCGTGGCAAGTTTTTGCGGTGTAATAGGCGTATATCGTTTCAAAATGCTGCATCTGTTCAGGGCTTTCACGGCTTTCAGGGCAAACTTTTCTCCGGCACGTTGCGGCGAATGTTTTCCATCAATTTGCCCGGGACGTAACATGACACAGTTTTTGAATCCCAATTGCATAATGCTTTCTTCGAGTTCTCCTTTCATTTTCAGGTAGAAAACACCCGATTTGGCATCGGCACCATACGAACTGATGAGTACGATGCGTCCTACTCCGTTTTCGGCTGCAGCTTTTGCCACAGCAAGCTGGTAGTGATAATCCACGGTATATTGTGCCTGTTTGCTTCCGGCCAGTTTAAGCGTAGTGCCAAGTGCCGAAAACAGCACATCGCCGGTTATCAGGTGTTTCCATGATTCAGGCTTATCAAAATCGACGGTATGCTCCGTAACTTTCTCCGAAACAACCTGAGTTGAGCGGCGTGCAAGAACTGTTATCTCAGTAAAATGAGTGTCCGACAACAGTTGTTCAAGAAGGCTTGAACCTGTAAGTCCCGTAGCGCCAATGACTAAAGCTTTCATAACGCAAAAATTTTTTGCAAAAGTAAACCTTATTGTTAACATTATTTAACAAAATAATGCAAATAATGTTTGATTTAAATTGCGGTTTATATACAAAGGTTTATTATCTTGTGAGATTATTTAAAGACAAGAATTACTATGCTGTTAAGTTTCGAAAATTGGTGGCAGGCAATGGAGCTGGCCGAAAAAATTTATTGGTGCATAGCTGTACCATTCAGTGTTGTTTTCATCATTCAGTTGATCATGACTTTGATTGGCGGCGACTTTGAAGCCGGTGCTTCTACCGGAGATGCTGATGTGGCCGTAGATAGCGATGCCGGTATTGGCTTTCAGTTTATTAGCATCAAGAATATTGTTGGGTTTTTTACCATATTTGGATGGACCGGTATTGCCTGTAGCGTTGGCGGTCTGAGCGTAATTCTCTCGCTGGTTATAGCTCTGGCAGCAGGTTTATTGATGATGCTGATCATGGCCCTGCTGATTTATTACCTGTCGAAGTTAGCCGAAGACGGTTCAATGAAAATGAGCAATGCTATTGGAAAAACCGCTACGGTCTATCTTCCTATTCCTGGTAAAAGAGCCGCGCAGGGAAAAGTTCAGCTTACCCTTCATGGTTTCCAGACGCTGGATGCCATCACCGACGATGAGGAAGCAATACCCAACGGCACTCTTGTTAAAGTTACCGATATAATCAATAATGAAATTCTTCTTGTAACCCGCTTATAAAATTAAAATCTCACAATTATGGAACCTTACATTTTAGTCATTGTCAGTGCAGGAGTACTGTTCCTGTTTATTCTTTTAATAACTTTCCTCCGCAGGTACAAACGCTGCCCGTCCGACCGAATTCTGGTCGTTTACGGAAAAGTGGGCAAGAAAGGTACCGATGAGTCGCGTTCATCGAGATGTATTCATGGAGGAGCATCGTTTATATGGCCTGTAATTCAGGATTATCAGTTTCTGGATCTTACACCCATATCGATTGAGATTAACCTGAAAAGTGCCTTGAGCAAGCAGAATATACGTGTAGATGTTCCCTCAATTTTTACTGTCGGTATTTCTACGGAAGTTGGAATTATGTCGAATGCTGCAGAACGTTTGCTTGGTCTTGCCAGAGAAGACATCAGCAATTTGGCCAAAGATATTATTTTCGGTCAGTTGCGTCTTGTGGTTGCAACCATGGATATTGAAGAGATTAACTCGAATCGTGATAAATTTCTTGCCAATGTTTCGACCAATGTGGAGCAGGAATTGAAAAAAATCGGTCTGAAACTCATCAACGTGAATGTTACCGACATTAAAGACGAAAGTGGATATATCGAAGCACTGGGTAAGGAAGCAGCAGCTCAGGCTATCAACGAAGCTAAAAAGTCGGTAGCCGAGAAAAACCGCGATGGTTCTATTGGTGAAGCTAATGCTATGAAAGATCAGCGTATTCAGGTTTCTCAGGCAAATGCTACTGCAGTTGATGGTGAAAATATGGCTGCTATTGCCATTGCAAACTCATCGTCGAACAGACGCGAGAAAGAAGCCGATGCAGAACGAAAGGCAGTAGCTGCCGAAAAGGTGAACAAAGCCCGAGCTCTCGAAGAATCGTATTCTGCCGAGAAATCTGCAGAAATCATCCGTGCTCAGCGCGAGGAAGCAACACGGCAGGCTGATATAATTGTTCCTACAAAAATTGATAAGGAAAAAATAGAAATTGCAGCTGAAGCTATCGCAGAACAAACCCGTCGCCATGCCAAAGGCGAGGCCGATGCTATATTCATGAAAATGGAAGCAGAAGGTAAAGGTATTTACGAAATTCTTACCAAGCAGGCCGATGGTTTCGAAAAGCTGGTAAAAGCTGCCGGTAGCGATCCTCAGAAAGCCGTAATGCTTATGATTGCCGATAAATTGCCCGATATGGTGAAAACTCAGGTTGAAGCCATTAAAAATATCAAAATTGATAAAATCACTGTTTGGGATGGTATGTCGAGTGGTAAAGACGGTAAGTCACCGGCTACGGCTAATTTCCTTTCTGGAATGCTGGGCTCAATTCCACCAATGCAGGATCTGTTTAAAATGGCAGGTATGGAGTTGCCCGAATATCTGAAAGGTAAAGTTCAGACCGACCAGTACTCCAATGTTAAAGTTGAAGAAATACCTCCTGCTGAACCATACAAAACCGATAAAAAGAAGTAAAACAATTTGAAAAGCCGCACAATGCGGCTTTTTTTTTAAGGACGTCGAGCGTAGTCGAGACGTCCGTTAACGCTAGAGTAATCGCAGACGGTTATTCATATAGTATTTATTAAAGAAATTGATTTCATCATGCGGACACCGAGCGTAGTCGAGGTGCCCGCTATTTAAAGATAATCTTTTACATTTAGGTAATATGTCGCCGACATCTCGGCTGCGCTCGATGACCGGCTCGAAGACCGGAATGGCGAAGTCGAGGTGCCCGTTATTTAAAGATATTCTTTTACATTTAGGTATTATGTCGCCGACATCTCGGCTGCGATGTCCGGCTCAATTACAAAAACAATGCGCTCCCGATTTGATTCACTAGAAAAGCCATGATCCACGCGAGTGCCGTAGTATAAATCACTGTAAATAACGACCATTTGAATTTTTCCGATTCTTTCCAGATTGCTACCACAACTCCCATGCAAGGGAAATATAATAAAATGAAAATAATAAAAGCGAATGCCGACACTTTATTAAAAACGGGTTTACCTGCATTGTTGCCGGATGTATGCTTTTCGGAACTGAGTTTCACCGGCAGACTCTCGGCACTATGACCATTTTCGTCGGATGCCTGATACAATACCCCCATAGTGCTCACAACAATCTCTTTCCCTGCAATGCCTGTGAGCACGCTGATACTCATTTTCCAGTCGAAGCCAAGAGGGTCCATGGCAGGTTGTATGAACTTCCCGATTTTCCCAATATAGCTGTTTTCCTGTTGCTCGGCTTCACGTGCAAGATTCAGCTTTTTAACTTCTTTAGTGTCAGTAGCCTCTGTTACCAGAGTATCGTAGTTTTTCGAATATTTTATATCTCTCGGGTAATACCCCAGCGCCCATATCAAAACAGAGGCAAGCAGTATGATTCCTGCTATTTTTTTCAGATATTCGCGTCCCCTGATCCATGTGTAATGCGTAAGCATTTTTAATGACGGCTTATGATAGTTGGTCAGCTGCATTACATAAGGTACTTCTTTCTTCCGGAATATTGTTTTATTGAACAGAAATGCCGTGATGATTGCAAACAGAATACCGATTGAATATATTATAAATAATATGAGCGTAGGGTGTTCCGGGAAAAATGCAGCGATCATCAGCACATAAACGGGCAATCTGGCGCTGCACGACATAAAAGGAACAATCAGCATTGTCAGCAGGCGATTCCTTCGGTCATCGAGCATCCGTGTTGCCATTATTGCCGGCACAGTACATCCAAAACCCATGATTAGCGGAATGAACGACTTCCCATGAAGCCCGATATGGTGCATGTATTTGTCCACAAGAAATGCACCCCTCGAAAGATAGCCGGTTATCTCGAGAAACCCGATGAAGAAAAACAGAATAAAGATGTTGGGTATATAAATTAAAATACCCCCAACACCGCCCAGTATGCCATCGATTATAAGACTTTTCAACGCCCCTTCCTGCATTGTTTTCCCCAGATAATCCATCAGCATCAGTATGCCTTTCTCAAGCCAATCTGAAGGGTATTTGCCAAGCTGAAACGTAGCAAAGAAAGTGAGGAAAATAAATCCAAAGAAAATGGGAATGCCCCAGATTTTATGCGTAAGAATGGCATCAAGTTTTCTTTCGGTTTTAACCGCCTTTTTCGATTTGCCATGGGTGAGGTTTTCTTTGAGCCCCCCATTGATGAAACTCATCCTTGCTTCGTGCACAATCTGCATTACCGGTAGATCGAACAGTTTTTCGAGCCGTTTTATCTCTGATCCGGTCAGGCAGGTACGCCTCCGACAACGGTTGCAGTACGATACATTTTTCTGTGTGTTTTCGTCGCCTTCAAGAAGCCTGATAGCCGTGTAGCGGGGAGCAATTTCATCGTGTAACGCCATATCTTTCACAATGTGCTTCTCGATTCGGCTAATCGATCGCTCGAGTTCATCACCATAGTTTATGTCAATACTTCGTACATAGGGCTCGGTGTTGTGATGAATGTTCAATAAGGTTCTTAATATCAGCGATTTGTCTTCAGGTTTTCTGTAGGGTAGAATCGGAATGCCCAACATTCTTCCAAGATGCTCGTAATCGAGCTTTAGACCTTGTTCATCAAGGTGTTCAAGACCTGTAATAATCAACATCATTTTCACATCCATGTCGATGAAAAAAGATGCTAAATACAAGTCCTCTTTCAGCCTGGAGGCATCGATTATTCCAACAATCAGATCGGGGTATTCCTGCGTAATGAGTTCACGTATTTTTGTTTCATTTTCACCCTTACCAGCTATAGTATCGGTGTTAGGAAGGTGGGTGATGTGGATTTCATGATCGTTTTGAAAAACAATCGACTCCCTGAAATCGGCGATGTCTGTTCCAAAAACCGAATTCAATATTTCGGGATTCCCAAAACTGATTACCGGAATGCTGTTGCATAAGTCATCGAGTTTTTCATGCAGTTTTTTATCGTTGGCAGAAACCAGAGTAACGAATGGAGCCAGAGTGAGGGGTAATCTGCGTCTTCCAATATGACCGTTTACTGCAACATGAAAATTTTCGCTGTCGATTGATTTTATTCTAATGGTTACTCCATGCTCTAACCCCTGCGCAATCAGTTTACGACGAATACCCCATCTGCCTGAGAGGCGGGCAACAACATAACTTTCGCCAACATGTGCTTCCGATAATAACATGCTCAATAAATTTCTACAAATTTAAAATAATTCTAAATAAGAATCAAGTTTTGTACATTAATAAAATCTTATCGATTCTGTATGTGTTTGAAAATGAATGTGATGTGGGTAGGATTATTTTATAAACTGTCGTACTCTGATGCGAATACTTATCAGACAAATAAGTAGCAGAGCAATAACAAACGAAAGCATGAGCAGCGCAAGAATAGGTGTGTATGTTGCTGCTGATTCATAACCCATAGCCAACATTTTACCGGTATAAAAGCTGCGGATGAAGTATAACGGAATTACCGATAACAAGGCAATAGCTCCAATCATTACCAGCGATAAAAGGTAGTAGGGGCGCGAAATCTTTTCGGGATGGTAGCCCAGTAGCTTGAGTTTAAGAATGTTGTTTTTGTTTTTCTGCAACAGCAGCATTATACTGGTAATCATTAGCCAAAAGGCAAGTGCAGTGATAAGAAGTCCCACCGAAATTACCATGCTTATTATTATTCGGAGAAACATCAGTGCCTTGCTATTGCTGAGCTCACTTTTATTTACATCGAAGCCTTGTTTTTCGAAATAGCGGAACATTTCGGGGTTTGAAGGATCGTTTGCTACAACAATTACACGGTTTGGGTCGGGGATTTCGCTGTCGCCGAAGTTTTTATTCCCCCATTCTATGAATTCTTTAGGGACCAGAATTGTATTAATCCTGTCGCTGAATCCGATGATGCGTGCTTCGAATTTCTTGCGTTGATTTTTGCCGGTTATCAATACATTGAATTTCACCAATGATGCCGATTTTTCCGATACCTGCGGAAGGTTTTGGGTTGTTGCAAATCCAAAATTGTACAGGTTCAGATATGTCTTAGGAATTATAACAGGTATAAAATTATCACCTTCTTTCCATGACCATCCTTCATAGTTCACGTCGATGTATTCGCGGGGAACGGCTTCGAAAAACATATCGGTATAGAAACCGGCCATTGGCCCCTCTTTTCCCGTAAACGCAGCCACTCCGAATGTGCAGTTCGAAAATGGTGTGACTTGTTTGACAAATGACTTGGAGCATAGCTCATCGATTTCCTGTTTCGAAAAAACAGGTTTGTTCTTAACATCTTCATTGATTTGCCGCAGCGTTTCATCACTGGTAATACGCTTACTGATGATAATGTATTCCTCTTTCCAGAAACCTTCGTTGTCGTCGAAGACACCAATTACGTCCACATAGAAGCCTGCGGCAGCCAGCATTATGACCAAGCCCGCAAAAGCTCCCATAAAAGCGGCGCTGAGCTGGGTTGCACTGATTTCGGTTTTGAGTACTTTCCAAATCATAGCTGCAATATTTGGTCGAAACTGATTTTATGATCACCCCCGAGGCTGGTCATTACAATGCCTGCCTGCTGCAGTTTCGCTTCCGAAACGATTAAGTCCCATGCTTTCGAAGCGTTTTCGCTGTCGAGATGGCTGAAAGGTTCATCGAGTAATATAAAACCAAAGGGCTGGCACAATGCTCTGATAATTGCTACACGTTGCTTTTGCCCATAGGAAAGCCTTTTTATTTTCTGTTTCTTAAAGGCCGCTAGCCCGAGTTGGTTGAGCATCTCGTCGATTTCGGAATCGGTTTTGAAATTTGTAATTCTGTTTTTAAGGGCGATGTTCTGCCATGTATCGAGTTCATCAAATAGCATCAGGCCCTGATGAACAGTCGAAATCTTTCTTGACAGTAATATGCTGAGTTCGCGTGCATTCATATCAAGAGGGCTTTTACCGTCGATGAGCATTGTACCCACATAGTCATTTCGCTGCCCTATAATTATATTTACCAATGTGGTTTTCCCTTTTCCGGAGGCAGCCGAAACAAGCACGCTTGTCGATCCCTGCAAAGTAAAATCCCTTCCCCAGACCTGCGAAACACTGTAGTCGGTGTCGAGAAACGGGGAAGGGATTAGTTTTGAAAAACTCAGGTTCATACAGTAAAGGACATGTCCTTTAAAAATTAATTGGTTTTTGTAAGTTCTTCAATTTCTGCCCATTCTTCTTCAGTCAGAGCCTCGTATGCTGTATCTGATTCCCAATCGTAATCTTCGTATTCATCATCGTACCCACCTCCCCATATCGAATTCATTAGGTCCTCCATGATCCCGAGGTTCTCGAGGTTTTTGAGTACTTTGTTCCAGTCGGCATTTTGTATGCTTTCGTTTACGCGGATTTTAGTAACCAGGGTCCACTCTGCCTTTTCAGCATCAAAGAATATATGCAGGTAGTTGTCGTTAAAATCCAGACCAATAGAGGATTCGTATCCTGCAATATCTTTTGCATTAAATATCTGATCGATTACATTGGTTGTAGCCCAAACATTGAAGTCTTTGCACCCTTTCAGCCATATATTGAAGTCCTTGTTTTCGAGAATTGACTCGTCTTTTTTCTGGTTCATCAGGCTGAACAATTTCTTTTCGAGGTCGTAGTCATAGCCTTCGGCAAGGGTAAGGATCATAATTTTGTTTTTATTCCATCCCATAATCATTGTCTCCTCAGGCATGAAATAGGTGATTCCGTCTTTTTCTTTTGTTGCAAATTCGAACTTCATTTCCGTTGCAATCATTTTCATGTTTTCTTCAAATTTGGCTTTATCCACACCTGCAATAATCCCAATTATCAGATTCTCTTTTTCGGCTTCGCCAAATCCAAATACCTGTTCGGTTAGTTTAATTCCTGTTTCATCGGGGTTTTTCACCGATTTGTTGATAAGATCGGCGATTTTCTTGCTTGTTTCCTCAATTTGAGTCATTCCTTCCTTGAATTGTTCGTTCTCAAGAAGAATGTTCGGATCCATCATTTCGTGGCAGGCATTACCATCGATGCTTACTACTACAAAAGCACCTTTAGGAATATTGGTCAGGCAATCCGATTTTTTTGTACACGACGACAAGAACAACGCACCACCGACGAGTGCTATTAATACTATTTGAATATTCTTTTTCATATTATTTTTATTTTTAATTTAAAAATTGTTGCTTACTATTCGCCCATTTCAAGTAATTCAGAACCTTTACATCCATATAACTCAAAAGAAACCTGCATTAATTCGGTAAGAATTTTTTCGTATTCGGGTTCTTTTGATAATTCTTCAAACAACTTAGCAGCTTTTGCATCATCCTTATATTTCACTTCAAATTCGTCGGAATAATCATTTAATTCCTCCATAAGTGTATTGAGCTGATCGGCTTCTTCCTGACTAATTACTTTGTCGGCAATTGCTTCACGTGCGGCCATTGTGTAATCATCCATTACCATAAACATTAATTTTACGTCCGCTTCAGCAGCACTTCCGCCAAACCCGCCGAATTCACTGAAAATGCCATCCAGCATTCCCATTTCGGTAAGATTTTTAAACACTTTGTTCCAGTCGGCTTTTTGAATGCTCTCATTGAAGCGCAGCTTTGCAGTCATGGTGCTTTCACCTTTGGTGTATTCAAAGAAAATATGGCCATAATTGTCGTTGAAATCAATACCCAGCATCTTTTCTAACTCAGCAATTTCTTCATTATCGTCCACAACATTCACAATATTGCTACTGATCCAGATATTGAAATCTTTGCTGTCTTTAAGAAATGCGTTAAAATCTTTGTCATCAAGTATCGATTCACTTTTTTTCTGATTCATCAAAGCAAAAAGCTCCTTTTCAATATCGAAATCATGCCCATCGACAAGCCCAAGCAGCATTACTTTGTTTTTATCCCAACCCAGAATCAATTCATCTTCAGGCATAAAATAGGTAATTCCATCTTTTTCTTTGGTTTCAAGTTCAAAATCAAGTTCTTCGGAAATCATTTTAAGATTTTCTTCAAATTTTTTCTTGTCAACTCCGGCAATAAAACCAAGAAGCAGGTTTTCGTCTTCCATCGAAACAAAACCATACATCATTCCATCGGCTTCGATGCCCAGCTCGTTGGGATCTTTTGCAACTTTCTCAATAAATTCAGCAAGCTTTTTACTGGTTTGTTCGATTTCCTTCATGCCCTCTTTGTATTGATCGTTTTCGAGCATCTTCTCAGGTTTTACCATATCTTTCCACGATTTACCGTCGACAGTCATCACTACGAAAGCATTTTTAGGAACAAAGTTTAGATTTGCTGTTTTTTTAGAGCAGGATGTAACGCCTATTAACAAAGCAGCAGATAGTAAGGCGATTAATGTGATTTTTCTTTTCATAGTTAGTGGTATTTAATTGATAATTATAAGGTTAAACTGCATTTAGACTATTAAAGTAATAATGTTTAAATATACTTAGTAAATTATTTTTTCACAAATTAATTTGAGTTTTTTTTTAACAGATACAGATAAATTGTTAAAATAATGTTAAAAATACTACTATGTAAAACATGGTATTATAAATAAATTATATCTTTGCAATACAATATTAATAATAAACCTATGGAAAGCGAAAAAACCAATGCACAAATGCGAAAAGGCATTCTCGATTATTGTATTTTGCTGATAATCAGCAGGAAGGATGCTTATGTGCCAGATGTGATAAGCCTTTTAAAGGACTCCGGTTTACATGTGGTTGAAGGCACACTGTACCCATTGCTTATGCGCCTGAAAAACAACGGATGCCTCGATTATCGCTGGGAAGAGTCGAGTTCCGGCCCACCTAGAAAATATTACAAAATTACTGAAATGGGCTTACAGATACTGCAGGAGTTGGATAGAGACTGGCATGAACTGGAAGAGAGTATTCATTATTTAAAAAATTATAAACCTGAATAACATGAAAAAGACAGTTAGTATTAATTTGAACGGGCTCATTTTCAATATTGACGAGGATGCCTTTATGGTACTTTCGGATTATCTTGAAAAGTTGAAAGCCTATTTTTCGAAAAAAGAAGAGGGCGAAGAAATAATGAGTGATATTGAATTGCGTATCGCAGAAATATTCACATCAAAAATATCGCCATCAAAACTTGTAATCAATATCAGCGATGTTGAAGAGGTGATGAATACGATGGGGCGGGTAGAAGAAATCTGTGATGGAGACAGTTCAACAGATACAGGCTCCCGTGCAGGTGAAAAGAAAAATCAGAAAAAATTCTTCAGAGATACCGACAACAGACTTCTTGGAGGTGTTTGTGCCGGTCTGTCGCATTATTCTGGAATAAACCTGCTTGCCATTAGAATACTATTTGTTGTTTTCTTTTTATTCTCGGCAGGCTTTGTAACCCTCGTATATTTTATTCTTTGGTTGATTGTACCCAAAGCGGTTACTGTGGCCGACCGCCTCGAAATGAAAGGGAAAGATATTAACATATCGAATATCGAAAATACAATTAAAGAGGAATACAAAGAAGTGAAGGAGAATTTCAGGAAAATGAAAAACTCAAAAAACTTTCAGGATAATTTGAACCGGTCCGGCAGGGTGATGGCGGGTTCGTTGAATATAATATTCGGTATTTTGGGGAAGGTTTTGGGAGCTTTGTTTATCATTATAGGAGTATTTTTCATTTTTGTACTTGGTTTGGGGCTATTTGCATCCAGTTCCGAATTTTTTATCAACGAGATTGCAGGACTCGAAATAGTGCCATTGCCTTATATATTGAGTCTATTTACAAACCCGACCATTTCGTGGCTTTTTGTTGTGGCTTTATCGCTTGTTTGCTTTATCCCTTTGATTGCAATGGTTTATGCCGGTATTAATATTGTTCTCAAACTCAAGTCGGTAAAAATACTTAACCTGAGTATGTTTATTCTATGGCTCGTTGGTTTATCGATGCTAATTGCATTATCAATATCAATGTCATCGCACTTTGTAAGTTCGAACGATGTTGTGCTGAAAAATATTGTAATTGCTGACTCGGCAAAAACAATCCATGTCAACACCCTGTCCAATATGGGTGAGGATGACTTCATGGAGCATGTTTTTATTGAAAACTTGCGTCTGGTTAAGGTGAATAATGCGGTGAAAGCAGCTGGACAGGTTGAAGTCTCGGTTCATGCATCAACTGACAGTATTGCGTATTTCGAAGTACAAAAATGCAGTCGCGGCGAAAACCGGAGTCAGGCTGGAAAAAATGCATCAATGATAAGATACCGCTTTGCAGTTCAGGATTCTCTAATTACCCTTGATGAATACTTCTTTTTGCCTGACGGCTTCAAATTGCGCGGTCAGGAAGTTGAAATCGGAATATGTATTCCTGTCGGTACAAAACTTGTGCTCGATAAAAACACAATGCCATTGATAGAAGATACTGAATCGGTGGGTAATATCGATTTTGATGAGTTGCAATCCGGAACTTTTCTGATGACACCCCAGGGCTTGATTCTGGTTGCCGAGTAGAAATGATTCATAAAATATGTATTACGGGGAGCAAGTCATACCACTTGCTCCCCGTAATTATATTGTTTTTCAATTTTCAGGGTTCACAGTAGTAATCAATCATTTTCATGATAGCACGGGAACAGACTTTACAGAAAGGCGATGAAAGCTCTTTCATTTTACAGTTGAATGTGGGGCGGTAAATGCCTTTTTCAACGTAACCACCGCCTTCGAAAACTCCCGTTTTATTTTTAAATTTCACATCAAGAGGTGTTGGAATAGGAACATTTTCGTCAATCATATTCTTCCATTTGCTGTCGAAATCAACCAAAGTTGTCAGGTTTGGCTGATAAGGTTCATGATTCAGATCGTAGAAATCATTATAACTTGTTTCTGAAGTATAATACTCATCTCCAAGGGCTGCAAATGAATGCCCAAACTCATGAACAAGCACTTCAGCCGATTGCAGATTACTTCCCGATGCTATGCTGTAGAAATTATAAATACCCCCGCCTCCGTAAATATTGCTGTTTGCAATAATAATTATCTGGTCGCAGGGAACTTTGCTTACCAGGTCTCTCAGTTTATGATATGAAGCGGTTGTTAAATACCTGTCGGAACCGAAGGTGTAAAACCGGCTGTCGGCAACGGTGTTTAGCCATAACCCTTTACCCGGTATATCGCAACCGCTTTCCAAAGAAGGACTAAAAACAAGATGTATGTTGAATTTCTTGTTGCTGTCTTT
The DNA here is from genome assembly GCA_017994175.1 of Bacteroidales bacterium. Taxonomy (GTDB): domain Bacteria; phylum Bacteroidota; class Bacteroidia; order Bacteroidales; family ML635J-15; genus JAGOEF01. The sequence continues at coordinate 18,886 of JAGOLH010000045.1, forward strand.
AAAGGCCGGATCGCTCAGAAGGTATTTTACCAGAAAATCGGCTTCACTTTCAAATTTTCCACGCTCATTCAAGCTGTACCCGTCTGCCACAACAGCCACATCGATAGAGTGTTCAACGCTGCCGTTTATAAGTAAGGTATTAACCTGGGCATGATTCCCAACAAGCTCAAATTCAGTGCTTTGATTAAAATTGAATGTAAAAATCTTTGTTTTACTATTATCCCGTTGTACAGAGAATAACTCTATCCGCACGGCTTTTAGGGGGAAGGGTATTACAATACTTTCTCCAAAAGCTTTGTTTGTTAGAGTTGCCTCATCGGTAGTTTGCCATTCTTCGAAAAGACTGCAATATCCATAACTGTATATAAGTTTGTTGCTCACTGCGTCAAAAACTTCTACCCGGTACTTGCCATATTCAAACTCGCAGATCAGTTTGTCGGGGTTTCCGGCCCATCGGTCGTCTCTAACAAAACGAACAAAGCTGACTGCTTCAGTATTTTTTGTACCGCTGTGAATGTAATCGACCCGCAATGCAGCAGTATCGAAATACTCCGAATATCTTAGTTGTTGCGAGAATGAAATAGTGTACTGAGTTATGGCTAGCAGAAGAATTAATATATGCTTCATTTTTATTCACAAATTTTTCATTACAATAATACAATTTTTTAATTTGGCAAAAATCAAACATTATGCCTAATAATTCAATATTTCTCATTGTCATTATCGCATATTTTACATTTCTCATTCTATGGGGTCTTTATCAGGGAAGAAAAGTTAAGAACGCAGGCGATTATGCCATTGCTGGGCGTAAGCTACCCGGATGGGTTGCTGCTTTATCGGAGCGGGCGACGGGGGAATCCTCCTGGGCCTTACTGGGGCTCCCCGGTGCAGCATATGCAACCGGTGTAATGGAAATCTGGACGGCTGTTGGTTGTGTTGCAGGGATTGTAACTTCATGGGCTGTACTTTCGTGGCGGCTTCGTAAAGAGTCGGAAAAATACCAGGTTAGCAGTTTTGTCGATTATCTTAGCAAAAAGCATGGCGATTACGCAAAACCTATGAGAATTACAGCAAGTATTACCATAGTTTTTGTATTCTTTTTCTATGTTGCTGCTCAATTTCTCGGAGGAGGCAAATCCTTGAATATTATGTTTGATATCAGCCCTGTATTGGGTATGCTAATAACTGTGGCTATTATTTTACCATACACCCTCTACGGCGGACTTCAAAGCGTTGCATATACCGATGTGGTTCAGGCTTTGCTGATGATAGTTACACTTATCCTGGGTCCTATTCTCGGATGGATTTATATTCATGAGCATCCAGGGTTGTTTGCTGATGGAATCGGACATGCCTTGCATAAAGCATCTGCAATTGATCAGAATGTAAAAACCTCTGTTTTTGGAGGCTTGAAAGGTCTTGCTGCAGGGGCTGCAATAGCGACGGGGTTTAGCTGGTTTTTTGGCTACTTGGGAGGGCAACCTCAGTTAAGTATGCGCTTTATGGCAATAAGGGATGATGTTCAGGCACGAAGGGCAAGAAACATTGGAATAATATGGACTGTAGTAGCCTATCTCGGGGCCCTAAGTATGGGATGGATTGGCATCGCAATTTTTGGACCAGGAGGCCTTAGCGATCCCGAATTGGTAATGCCAAGCGTTATTTTAACTGTTTTTCCACCGGTAATTGCAGCGGTGCTCATTACCGGTGCCATTGCAGCAATGGTTTCAACTGCCGACTCTCTGCTGATTCTCAGCTCAACGGAGTTCTCAGAGAATATTCTGAAGCTTTTCACAAAAAAAACTATGTCAGCGAAAAAGAACCTCCTTATCTCAAGGCTGATTACAGCATGCCTTGCCGTTATTGCATGTGTGGTAGCCTATATTATTTATCTGCTTAAAGCGGATAACATATTTAACCTGGTCGGATACGTATGGGCTTTTATTGGTTGCCCGTATTCTGTTGTTGTACTACTTAGTCTCTTTTGGAAAAAGTACCATGGAAAGGCGGCTGTATGTACAATAATTGGGGGTATGCTTTTTACAATTATATGGATTGCAACAGGATTGGATTCAATACTGACCAGCAGGGTTGTTACATTTTTTGCTTCACTTATTTTTGCACTTGGCTTTACCTATGCATTGAAAAAACCTGAACAAAAAGCAGAGGAATCTGTTTAAACTGCATGAAATATGCATTTTTAATCATTGTAATTTTTGTAGCCATGCAGTCGTGTTCACAAAACAGCAACAAACCATATCGCCAGTTGAGTCCCGAAGAGAAAAGGGTGATTATAAATAAAGGTACCGAAAGACCTTTTACAGGAACGTATTACAACCATTTTGAAGATGGCATTTATGTTTGCCGGCAATGCGGGAACCCGCTTTTCAACAGTAACGACAAATTCGAATCGGAATGCGGATGGCCGAGTTTTGATGATGCAATTAAAGGCTCGATAAAAAGGATTCCTGATGCCGATGGGCACCGTACAGAGATAGTTTGTGCAAAGTGTGGTGGCCATTTAGGGCACGTTTTTGAAGGAGAGGGGTTTACACCAAAAAACACAAGGCATTGTGTAAATTCAATTTCTATTGATTTTGTCCATAAAGAATAACATCTTATAATGGAATAGCCTTATCTACAATTGAATTAATAGTACGAGAATATTTTGCAGCTGTTTAGGGCTGATCATCATTATTAACTATATTTGAGGTTATAGTTTTCATGTTATCAATAGGTTCAATGCATGCTTATAAAATATTTGTATTCTGTTGCATATTAATAATGATTACAGTATGGCAAAATACTGCAAATGCACAATACTATATCGAAGGCTCGGTCATCGACGCTACAACGAAAACAGTATTACCATATTGTAACATTATAGTTCAAGGTAAAAATGAAGGAACCATAACCAATGCCGATGGTTTTTTCAGAATTGCAACTAAACAGAATGATAATATCATTTTTTCTTATCTGGGTTATAAATCAGATACGATTTCCGCTGCTGGTATCAGAAGCAACCCTATTGTATCGCTTACACCCAATGAGGTGTTTATCGATGAGGTTACCATTCATGCTGGTAATGACTATTTATACGATATTTTTGAATCATGCCGGAAACAACTTCAAAAAAATCGAACATCGAATCAATCGAAAGTGTATTTCGTTCTTGAAACTTTAGGTGCCATGGGCGAAAGTAAGTACCCTATTTCCCCGGCACCTTTGTACCAAAATTATTCGAAAGACTATGTGCCGGTTGAGCTGCTCGAATGTTTTTATAATGCAAATCTTCAGGGTGAGCATCTCGAAAATCTGGAATTTAAAAACGGTAAAACTGCACTGGCTGCCAATGGTAATTATTTTGTAAGCAGGTCAACATCACTGGCATGGACACAGTTTTCACTTTGCGAGAAAAACGATTTATTCCCGGCCATTCCATTTCAGTTTTCGAAAAGCGCGATGAAAAAATTTTTCAATCTTGAATTCGAATCTTACAATGGACAAGTGTATACTATAAAATTCACTCCTGTGTCATCCGATAACATGTCGTTTTCGGGGAAGGCCTGGATTGAAAAATCGACCATGAATCTGCTTAAAATTGAACTCTTCGCAGAGCATCCGGCAATTCACCCTTTTTTGCCATTTCATGAAGGGCTCGATTCACTTTATAATGTGAGTTTGCAGGTCAGCAACAGCTATAAAGTAGAAAACGGAATTCTGATACCCGATCATTTCCATTTTTCTTATAGCTTCGATTTTATCAGTAACCGTGATTTTTACGGTGATGAAATGAAAGACCGTAAGGAAATCATCCGGCATCTTACGACACATGGATTGATGTACTTCTTCGATTATGGAAAACCATTTATCATTCCGTTTTTCGACTTTCCTGAAAATTACGACGACTATTACCGGATGTCGTTTATCCCATACAACGAAGTTTGCTGGAACAGTAATCAGGCCTTACTGTTAACCTCACAGCAAAAAGAAAACCTCGGAATACTTTCAAAAGAAAACGAGCTGGAGCAATTTTCCGAAAACAATTATGGCAGATACTTCCTGAAATTATCCCAATTCTACCTCCATGGCTTCTTTGCATTTTATTATCCTTTCTGGGATGCTCAAAAAAGGATATTAATCCTTCAATCAAACACCGATCAGGGCCCATTGTCGCGAAAACAGATAAATAATTCCATCCCTGGTGCTTTGTACAATATCGAAGCACAGATACTGCTCGACATAAACCCTGTTGCCGATACATTGCACTGGAAATCGTTTACGGTACTTGATGCCATTAAAACATACTGGTATCTGCCCATCGATAAAAATACCCATCCATTTATTAATATTTATTTCGACATCTGCGAAATTGAGCGTCGGGAAATGGAGGCGAAGCTCGAACAACAACACAGCAGTTTAGAGGAAATAACAAGAGTTTACATGGAGTCGGTTGATCACATGAAGCTGATTACAAAGAACTATATGAAAGATGTGCAGCATGGCACTAACGAAAAACAGATGAGGAAATGGAATGAATACGTTAAAAAGTCGCTTGGTATCGACAACCTGAGTATGTTTAAAGAACTGGAGCCCGAAAAGTATTAGTTTATAACCGTTGTTTAAATACTCTTGATTCGAGAGTGTTAACACTTACCACAACATGTGTTATTATTAAAACTTCACCATCAAACCTGCTCCGAACATTTCCTTTAATTGAACACGAGGTCCGTATTTATTGGGCTGACCGTCGTCATCGGTATCGATGCCAATGTGGATATCGTCGTCATACATCAGGTGAAACTGAACCGTTGCGCTTAAATAGTCGTTTATTTTTAGGGCAAGGATGTTTTCCCAGTTTATATCGATGTTCTGAGGTTTATGCAGGTAGTTCGAAAACAATTCCAGTTTTGTGTTGAAAGCGACATTAGTCATTATATCAACTTTGTAAAGCACTTTGATAAACCCCCCGAATTCAGGTCTGAATTTTTTACCGGCATCTACACCAAAAACGCCCAGCGACGACAGGTAGTCCGACGAAATAATGGTTGCCTTACCTGTGAAGGGGGAAATAAAAACCGACAGGTTATCATTGGGTTTATAATCCATCCCAATTGCTGCATTTATATAAGCCGGTGAAAGAAAATCGGAAATTATTACTGTGTCTTCCGGATTGCGATATCCGGCAGCAAACTGGGTTTTGAAACTTAATAAGCCGCTGTAATACCAATGTTTGAAAGCATATCTACCATATTTCGAGGAAACTTCAAATTTATCGTCACTTTTTATAAAATCGCGCTTGCCTTGTTTTAGCAACCCATATCCCAAATCCAAAGTATTGTCCCATGTCATTTTGTTTTTACTGTAATTGGCATACAGATTTAAAAACGAAGTTCCTGAAATGGAGTTTTCACCACCGGCAACCCAATTATGCAAGGTAAGTTGCGAAAAACTGAGATTAAAGACCCCGCCACGTTTCCATTCACCATGAATTTTTTCGTTTTCGGTTTGGGAATAAACACCGGTTGACAAGGCAATACATAAGAAAACGCATGCGTATTTATACATAGTTCATTAGTTTATTATTTTGCTGGCAAAGAAATAAAATTCTGATTAAAAACAAACCCGATCTTTAAAAACAATTCCGGACTGCGATTCGAGGTCTAATTAATGGATGTATCGTTTATGATTAAAATATGGTTCTTTGTATAATTTAAGTTTAGTTGTATAAATAAAGTTTTATGTATTTAAATTTCTTAAAATTGTCAAAATATAATGTATATTTGTAATATAAAATTCAATTTTTCAAAGGTAAAAAACAGTCATAAAATCACATCCGTCCTAAATAAAATTTGAATAAAAAAGGGAGTTGGGAATTACTCATTATGAGTAATTTTAAAGTTGCTAAACAAAACCAACTCCCATGGTAAAATTATCACTTTTTTCACAGATAACA
>JAGOLH010000046.1 GCA_017994175.1 Bacteroidales bacterium
TATTGTCTTATAATAACGCAAATTTTCCTGAATTGTCCAATTTCATTTTTCTATTAATTAAATATTTTTACATTTGCAGGGAATTGAGCATGTGTGCAATTCGCTTTAGTTACATGTAATATTATGAATCGATTTTTAATACCAGTTTATACGCTGCTCGTTGCCGTAAGCTTTCTGTTAACATCCTGTAAGCCCGATCCTGCCGATCCTCCAACCATTGAGTTGATTTTTGAAACAGGTATGGCTCAGGAGGGGGATACCTTTGCCGTGGGTCGCCCGATTCGTTTCCGTATTGTTGCAAACGGAGCCGATGCCAATATTACCAACTTCCTGGTTCAAAAAGTGTTTGACGGAACACATAAAACGGTTCTTGATTCAGGGTTGAACTCAGCAGGTTTTACAGTAACTGAGACATATTATCAGGGCGTGGAAGAAGAGGTAGAGTGGACTTTTTCGGTTATGGACAGGAACAGAAAATCAGCTTCTGTGAAAATCAAGTTGATAAAAGATCCGAACTCACAATTTGGCGGAATACTCGAGTATGACAGTATTACTGTTGGATTGCAAAGCAATCCTGATGTAGGACATTTCTTCCTGCCATCGCTGAACGAAGTGTATTTCGAGGATTCAGCTACTATGTTTCAGGATTTGGTCGATGTTCTTTGCTATTTTAATTACAGTGAGGATAATGGTGTTAATCTTCCATCACCAACATTTTCCTCTCCCGGAGAAGACCCCAACGCTTCCGGCTATTTGTACAGTGAATATTATCCATTTATCAGCAGCTGGGCTACGCGAAACTACACGAAATACGATATCCGTGCTGACAATGGCGTGACCTTGCAGGAATTCTTTTCGTCGCACAACGACAGCCTTCTTATTGTTTCGTATGACGACGTATGGGGCAAGAAAAAATATAAATGGGCTTATAGCGGCACTTTGATTCCTTTTATGACAGCAGGAGGTAAAAAAGGCATTATCAGGGTAATTGAGGCTGACACCGTAGCAACTGGAACAATTACGTTTTCAATGAAAATTCAATTATAAATTAACCTTTAAAAACAATGATTATGAAAAAAAATCTATTATTTGTTTTTGCATTTTTGATGTTGTTTAGCCCGATAATAGTTGCTCAACAACAAGTGATGATCGGATTTACCTTTTCCGATAATACTGACGCTGATTTTACTGCTGATAACGGAGCAGGGCTTCCAGGAAACGACAGCTACAATGTTCGTGCAGAAAATGCAGCAGGAGATACCCGCGATCTGATTTACTCCGCAGGTGCAACAACTTACGCAGCTACAGCCGATAATTGGGATGCTGGCAGCGATGATAAATTCTGGTCGATAAAATTTAAGGCAGACGGATACCAGAATTTTAAAGTTTCATCGAAACAGTATTCCGATCTTACAGGTCCAAAGGAATTTAAGCTGCAGTATAAAATGGGTAACGGTGGCACATGGACAGATATTACAGGAGGTACTGTTACTGTTGCTAACGATTGGGCAAGCGGTGTTGTAAACGAAATAAGCCTCCCTGCCGAACTGAACGACCCGGGTACAACTTCGATATATATTCGCTGGATTATGACCTCTAACACCTCTGTAAGCAATGCAACAGTTGAAGCAACGGGTGCTTCAAAAATCGACGACATTATGGTATATGGTTCCCCTTTGCCAACACCGGTTTCAATTATCGGGTTCAATTTCACCGACAATACCGATGAAGAATTCAATGCCGATTTAGGCCTTGCAGGGAATCTGACCTATGACATCAGAGCCGAAAATACTGCCGGCGATACCCGCACACTAACTTACACTGAGGGTGCTACCGATTATGCTGCCACGGCAAGTGGTTGGGATGCTGGCTCAGGAGATAAATTCTGGTCAATTAAATTCAAAGCCGACGGATACCACGGTATGAAAGTATCATCAAAGCAGTATTCCGAAGCCACAGGTCCAAAGGATTTTAAACTTCAGGCACGTTTCAGCGGTGGCGATTGGGTAGATATTGATAATGGAACTTTAACCGTTGCCAGCGACTGGTCGACAGGCGTTGCAGAAGAGCTTGATTTGCCGGCAAGTTTCGATAACCCCGGAACGACATCAATTTATATCAGGTGGATTATGACTTCAAATGATAATGTCGAAAATGGAACTGTTGATGCTGATGGTATATCGAAGATAGACGACATCCTGGTAACAGGTTTTAACTCCACAGGTTTTGAGTCTGTGATTTTCGAAAATTTGGTTTCTGTATTCCCCAATCCATGCAATAGCCATGTGAACATCGCAGCAAATGAAGAAATAGCATATTGCTCTTTGTATGACATGCAGGGTAAACTGATAAGCACAACGCGTGTTGATGCTGACGAAACCACGATATCGACCAGCAATTTGGCAAAAGGGATGTACATTGTACGAGTGTTTTTCGGAAACGAAAAGACTCCCGTTACGGAAAGAATTATTGTTGAATAATTAAAATATCATATCTTGGCATTGCCGGTAGCATTGAAGCTTTCGGCAATGCTTTTTTAGGGACTTTAATGCGTAAAATACTAACAATATTGTTGTTGCTGTTGAATGTATATTCATTTTCGCAGACTATTTCGGGTTATGTTACCGACAGTTTACGAAATATCATGCCCAATGCAAACATCTCGTTAAACCGCCACGAAAAGGGCACTATCACCGATTCTAACGGTTATTTTAAATTATCACTCGAAAAACCAGGGAAATACATACTGAAAGCCAGCTTTATAGGATATGAACCCGCGATAAAACAAATTGAACTAAATGACAATCAGAATATTACAATTGATTTTGTGCTGATTCCGTCCACTATTTTTACACCAGAAGTCGAAATACAGGCAAAGAAAACCGATGGATTTGACCATTTTGATGTGCCGATTAGAGTTAAAACATTAAATACTTACGATTTGGTGCAAATACCTGCAATTAGCTCAAGTAAGCTATTTAATAATATTTCCGGAATAGATGTTAGAAACGAATTCGGAATTTTTTCGTCGCAGACTGTGGTATCATTGCGCGGGCTGGGAGGGGGGCAATCGGGGACTCTGGTAGTGATTGACGGAACACCCTTGAACAAATCGGAATCCGGCTCGGTAAACTGGAACATGATTGATATTGATGGAATTGAAAAAATTGAAATCATGAAAGGACCGGGCTCTGTTTTATTTGGCAGCAACGCTATGGGAGGCGTGATACTTATCACCACAAGCAAACCCAAGTCGCTGTTTTCAGCCGATATGAGTCTGGGTTACGGGCGCTACAATACTATGGAAACCAAACTTAATACTTCGGGGAGAAGCTTAAACAACTTGATATACTGGAAAGCCAATATCATGTTCCGGCGCAGTGATGGGTATGTCTACACTCCCGATTACGAAATTATTGAAAACGATACCATTATTGTCCCGGTTTATCTGAGAGAATATAGTGCAGGAGCAATGCTTGGATTTCAGATAAACGAACAAAACCGACTTGAACTCTCATTCGATTACTACGACGACCGTAGGGGCTCCGGAATAAAAATATTTGAGGATTTGGGAGCAAATGATGAGCATGATACCTATAGTACGTATTTACGTTATAAGGGCAATTACCGTAAATTCTCTTTATACTCAAACTTATATTTGTTGAATGAAAACTACGGTAAGCTTAACGAGTATTATAGCGATGGGGAATATAAACTATACGAAGTAGATTCGAAGAGACTGGATTATGGAGCAAAAATTTGGACTGAAATACCTGTAAGCAGTAAATGCGATATTACAGCAGGTGTCGATTTTAAAACTGGTGCAGTGAATGCCTCGGATATATACTTTACCTCGACTGATGTTATCAGAAATCGTGGAGAAATGAATACACTGGCAGCCTACCTTCAGTTGAAATACTATATTACACCGCACTTTACCGCTATCGGAGGTGTTCGCTACGATATAGCTTTGTTTCATGATGCCGCATTCAGTATTGAACAGCCATCATATTCTATCGAATATCTTGCCGGGTATCAGTTCAGTGATGTTGAAACAGAGCACTGGTCAGCAACAAACCCTAAATTCACTTTGCAATATACAATTAATGAATTCGATAAAATTTATGTTACGGTGGCCAAAGGATTTGGAGCACCAATTTTAGAAGATTTATGCCGCACGGGAAGGAAAAAAATTGGTTTTAAAATTGCAAACCCTGCCTTGCAACCCGAGCATATAACCAATTTCGAAACGGGGTTTGACTTTGGGTTGGGCAAGAAGCTGAATTTTGCTGCATCGTTTTATTACACCTTAGGCGATAATTTTATTTATTTCGTTACTACAGGCGATTCTGTAAATATGGGCTATACTATTGCGCCGATATATCAGGCAAAAAACATAAGTAAAGTTGAAATATTTGGTGCTGAAGCTGATATAAATGTCGCTCTTACAAATAATCTTAAGGCTTTTGGAAACTACACCTATAATCATTCTCAGATAAAAGAATATATTGCAAATCTGGAACAAGGCGATAAAGACCTGTCGGGGAAGTTTCTGACCGACGTACCTATGCATAAGTTTTCCCTGGGCTTGAGTTTTCAAAATAAATATGTGAATATCTCTTCATCGATAAAATATACCGGTGAGCGATGGCTGAACGATGAAAATAAATACGACAATGTATATCTAATGTCTGACAAATACCCCGATTATTTTCTTGTTGACATGAAACTATGGAAACAGATCAGGTCTTTGACTCTGAGTGTAAATATCGATAACCTGCTGAACACAATATATACCGACAGCAAAGGGTTTAAATCCCCTGGAATTTTCTGGATGATTCAAGTAAAATATAATTTTGTTACACCTAAAACTAAATAGTTATGAAAAAAATCAAAGTAGTTTATTATTTATCTGTCATTCTCATTGTAATGGCATCTTGTGCAGGGAATAGCAATCGTGGAAAACAGGAAGTTGGCAACAGCTCACAGCAAACTGTTCAACATGACACGGCAGATTATACAAATAATTTTTATGACAATGCCGAGAAATACAGTCTCAAAACTTACGATCTTGAAGTGGTAGGTGAAGTGTCAAACCCCGGCAAGGTGGATTTCTCAAAACTACCACTGCGAAGTGTTATTGTTAAGGAAACGCTCCTTGGCGACAATGGGGATAAATTTGTAGGTGCATATTGCTACGATGGGTATTCACTTTTCGATATCCTGAATGCATATCATGTCGCCAAGAAAAACGAAGAAGAATATAAGCCGATTATCGACATGTATGTTGAAATTGAAAATGCCGATGGAGAAAAGGTGGTTTTCAGTTGGGGTGAAATATATTACCCAAACCATTTGCACGAAATAATAATCGCAACTAATGTAATGCGCATTGTACCAAGTAAAACCAATGAATTATGGGAATTACCCACCGATAACAAACTGGTTGTAGTAAGCGATCTTATTACTGAACGAAATATCAGTAAACCTGTAAAAATAACTGTTAAATCATACGATAAGCAACTGGTTACCATAAAAGGCAAGACCCCGCTTTTTGCACCAAAGTTCGATTTTTTCAATTCCGATAAACTGATAGCCACATATACTCAAAACCCGAAAGACATTGCTGAATTAACCTTACATACCATATTTTATGGCCGCGGCAGAGGCATTCACAGCACCCAACCGTTTACGGGTGTTCCACTGAAACAACTAATTGCCGGACACATTCCGTTGACTCAGACAAGCATCAGGCAGGGATTATTTCTTGCTGCTGCAGATGATGGCTTCAGGGCGGTGTACACTTATAGTGAGTTATGCAACCGCAACGATCAAGCAGATGTGCTATTAATTTGCCATCCGGAAGTAACTACCGATGGTATTTTCAGATTGTTCCCAAGTTGCGATTTCTTCAGCGACAGAGCTATTAAAGCTCTGAATGCACTTTATTATTCAGAGGCAAAATAACATTCTCACAGTTTCGCTTATCCTGAAAACTCCTTGCTGTTAGAAATCGTTTTTATCGCAGGATTAATTAATTTTGTGGCGCATTATTACGGTCTAATGAAAAATTTTTCAGCATTTACGCTGACTTTATGGTTATTGGGAGGAATGGTTTTGCTTTTTATTGCAGCTCCATTGCTGGGTTTATTCCTGTCGACCGGAGCACCAAAACTCTTTGATACTATTCAGGATCGTGAGGTTACCCGAAGTATTTCACTTACTTTGTGGGCATCGATGGCAGCGACAATTATTTTTGCCATTGGTGCTATTCCGCTTGCATGGTTATTAGCACGCCGGAAATTCAGATTCAAAGGACTGGTAAATGCTCTTATCGATTTACCCATTGTAATACCGCATTCAGCTGCCGGTATAGCTATTTTAGGTTTAGTTTCTCGTGATACACTTCTAGGGCGCATAGGAGAGAGCATGGGGCTAAGTTTTGTAAGCAACCCTGCCGGGATAATTATTGCAATGGCTTTTGTAAGCTTACCTTTCCTTATTAATGCAGCCAGGGATGGCTTTTCTGCAGTACCTGAAAAACTCGAGAAAGCTGCCTATAACCTGGGTGCATCACCAATGAGGGTGTTTTTTACGATAAGTTTGCCTTTGGCATGGAGAAGCATTGTTTCCGGGCTGATAATGATGTTTGCTCGTGGGATGAGTGAATTTGGGGCTGTAGTAATCGTGGCATACCACCCCATGACAACTCCCGTTTTAATCTACGAACGCTTTGGCTCTTTTGGTCTGTCGTATGCACAGCCTGTTGCCGTTATATTTATTAGTATATGCCTGTTGTTTTTTGCATTGCTGCGTTATTTTTCAAACAGAACTGCCCTTGATTGAGCTGAAAAATATATCGAAAAAATTCAGGAATTTTTCGCTGAAAAGCATTAACCTGCAGGTTGAACAGGGTAGTTATTTTGTTTTACTGGGAAATTCAGGCTCGGGAAAATCTGTTCTGCTTGAAACTATTGCAGGCTTCTATTCACCCGACAGTGGCCAAATATTTATTAATAAAAAAGATGTAACCAATCTGTCGATTGCAAAACGTAAAACAGCTCTGGTGTTTCACGATTCAGCACTATTCCCGCATTTAACCGTTAGGGGAAACCTGATGTATTCGTTAAAAACAGGCAAAATACAAAGAAGTAAGTGGGATTCCCTTGTGAACGATATGGCCTCTCTGACAGAGGTATCACAATTGCTGGACCGCTATCCTGCAAAGCTGTCAGGTGGCGAGAAACAGCGTGTTGCTCTCGGCAGGGCATTGTTGCAGAAACCCCATGTGCTCATGCTTGATGAACCGCTTGCATCGATGGATGTTACATTACGAAGCAACATGCGTAGCTTACTGCGTAAAATCAACAGAAGCGGGCAGACAATAATACACGTAACGCACGATTTCGAAGAAGCAGCTATGCTGGCAACTGAAATTGCTGTTATCGAAAACGGCAGTATAATGCAGTGCGGGAAACCAGCACATGTTTTTCAAAGTCCGAAATCAGAATTTATTGCAAGGTTTTCAGGCTATAAAAATTTCTTTGAAGGCAATATTGTTAATAATAATGGTCATAGCGTATTTCGTACGAAAAACATTGAAATTGTGCTGAGTGATTCAGAGGCAGTTGGATATGGTTTTGCTGCAATTCGCAGCGAGGATGTCTCTATTGGGATCGAGAAGCCCATTTCTTCAGCAAGAAATAATTACAGAGGTCAGGTTACCTCAATTGAACAGTATCATTCAAATTATGAAATTATTGTTGATGCAGGTCAGGAATTCAGCGCATATATTACTGCTGAAGCGATGAAGGAGTTGGCGCTTGATGTGGGTTCATGGGTATGGGTATCGTTTAAAGCTTTTTCAGTTAAATTTATTGAAAAATGATCGACTATAAAGAAGCTGCCATAATAATTCAAAGAGCAGTTGAATCTGTCTCAACCGAAACAATTCCCTATAGCATTGCTCTGCACAGAATTATTGCTCAGGACATTGTTTCGGATGTAAACATGCCCCCTTTCGACAAGTCGGCGGTTGATGGGTATGCATGCCGCAGAAGCGACCTTGGAAATAAGCTTATGTTAAAGGACGTTATCAGAGCAGGGCAGGAGCACCACATTGTTATTGACAAAAATGAATGTGCTAAAATAATGACAGGGGCAATGATTCCAGCTGGTGCCGATTGTGTGTTCATGGTCGAGCAGAGTGAAATATCGGAGGATAAAATGATTCGTTTTATCGGTATTAAAACGTCTGATAATATTGCCCGTTTTGGTGAAGATGTTAAAACAGGGTCAGTGGTGTTACGGAAAGGTACTTTCATTGAACCAAAGCACATCTCGGTGTTGGCTGCAACAGGAACTACTATGATAGAGGTTTTTAGAAAAATAAAAGTAGCTATAATTACCACAGGAGATGAAATTGTTGAACCAGATATTAAACCCACCGGAGTTCAGATACGTAATTGTAATGGGCCTCAATTAGTAATCCAGCTACAAGCTATTAACGCCTTACCATCGTATTATGGCATAGTTACCGACGATTTCGAAGAAAGCAAATCTGTTTTTCGCGATGCACTATCACAAAACGATGTTTTACTTATTACCGGAGGTGTGTCGATGGGGGATTTCGATTTTGTAAAAAACGTATTACAGGATATGCAGGCCGAAATACTCATAGAGAAAATTGCAATAAAACCCGGCAAACCCACTGTTTTTGCAAAACTGGGTAAAAAAACTGTTTTTGGTCTTCCCGGCAACCCTGTATCAGCATTTGTAATATTCGATTTGTTTGCCAAACCGTATTTATTGCGGTGTATGGGTTATGCATCAGAACCATTAACATTAAAGTTAAATTTCACAGAAGATATGCATTTTAGGGTATCCGACAGAACTTCATTTGTTCCTGTAAGGATTACAAATAACAGCGAAATTGAATTGATTGACTACCATGGATCTGCACATATAAATGCGCTCAGCGAAGCCAACGGTCTGGCAATAATAGAATCCGGTACCGGTTTTTTGAGTAAAGGAGAAAAAATAGATGTACGATTGTTTTAACCGCAATATAAACTACCTCCGTATATCGGTTACCGACCGATGTAATTTGCGTTGTGTTTACTGTATGCCCAAGGATGGTGTTAAACTTCTGAATCACAGTGATATAATTACATTTGAAGAAATTTTGGAAGTGATTAAAGTTGGTGTTTCCCTGGGAATTGAGAAAGTGAGAATAACAGGAGGAGAACCTCTCGTAAGGAAGGGTATTGTTGACCTGTTTAAAATGATTTCTCAAACAGATGGAATTAAAGACCTCTCGATGACAACCAACGGCCACTTGCTGGCTGATTTGGCGAAACCTCTTGCTGAAGCCGGTTTGATGAGGGTAAATGTTAGCCTCGACACCCTTGACCCTGATAAATACAGAGAAATCAGCAGGGGAGGAGACATCAGAAATGTGATAAAAGGTCTCATAGCAGCACGTAAGGCGGGACTTGACCCTATAAAAATTAATTGTGTAATCGTTGAATCTTCTGATGAACCTGATGCTATTGGCGTAAAGCATTTCGCTGATAACATGGGATACAGCGTGCGGTTTATTCATCAAATGGATTTAAAAAAAGGCAGTTTTTCAGTCGTTGAAGGTGGTGATGGTGGTAATTGTAAACAATGCGGACGGTTCCGGCTGACAGCTGCAGGAAAAATAAAACCTTGCCTGTTCAGTGACCTTGAGTTCGATATCAGGAAATTGGGTATTAAAGAAGCTTTTAATCGGGCTTTAGCTCAAAAACCAGAACATGGCTTCAGAAATAGCCAAAACGAATTCTATAATATAGGAGGTTAATATGAAAGCAAATCTTAGTCATGTGAATGAACACGGCAAAGCAAATATGGTTGATATTTCAAAAAAGAAAATTCAAATTCGAACGGCCTCTGCAGAAGGTTTTATTAAGCTTTCGCCCGAGACAATCAATATTATATTAGAGAACCTCAATAAAAAAGGCGATGTTATTGCTACTGCTGAGATTGCAGGAATTCAGGGTGGAAAACGTACCGCTGAACTCATACCATTGTGTCATAATATCGTTATCAATAAAATCGAAGTGTCCTCAAAAATATTGAAAAACGGAATCAGAATCACTTCAAAAGCCACCTGCACTGGTCAAACAGGCATAGAAATGGAGGCACTTACTGCCGTGTCGGTTGCTCTTTTAACGGTTTACGACATGTGTAAGGCAGTGGATAAAAAAATGAAAATCAGTAACATTAAATTGCTTTTCAAAGAAAAAAATGATTTAGAACTTAATTAAATTATTACTTCAAATATTAAAATGAAAAATCCAGTAATTAAAATAGTTGCAGTGAACATTTCCGATAAAAAAGGTGTAGGAAAAAAGCCTGTCGATCACATAGACCTAATTGAAACGGGTATAATTGGAGATGCGCATGCCGGATTGTGGCACAGGCAGGTTAGCTTATTGGGGCTCGAAAGCATTGAAAGATTTGAGAAACAAGCCGGCAGGAAAATTCAACCGGGTGAATTTGCTGAAAACATTACAACAAGTGGAATTGAATTAGTTCAATGCAAACCGCTCGATAAATTTGTTTCTGATAATCTGGAATTGGAAGTTACCCAAATTGGGAAAGAATGCCACGGACATACTTGCAGTATATTCAGAGAAGTGGGAAATTGCGTTATGCCCAAAGAGGGTATTTTTACCAGGGTTATTAAAGCAGGAAGCCTGCAGCCCGGAGATAAACTGAATTATGTAAGAAAACAATTCAGGGTAAAGTTGATAACTTTAAGCGACAGAGCAAGCCGCGGAGAATACGAGGACTTGAGCGGCAAAAGAATTTCTGAGTTATTGCACAACTTTTTCACAAACGAAAACCGTAGCTTCGAAATCGATTATAAGTTAATGCCCGACAGTGCAGAGCAATTAAGAATAGAAATTATAAAAGCTTCGGAACAACAATTCGATTATATTTTCACCTGCGGAGGTACAGGTATTGGACCCAAAGACATTACTGTTGACGTTGTAAAAAGCTGTATCGATAAGGATATCCCTGGAATTATGGACATGATCAGGTTAAAATATGGAGCCGATAAACCCAATGCACTTATCAGCCGAAGTGTAGCCGGAATTATAAGCAACAGCATAATATTTACACTGCCTGGAAGCCAGAAGGCTGTTCAGGAGTATATGACAGAAATCGTTAAAACAATGATGCATATTAAGTATATGCTACATTCTATAGACGCACATTAAAATAACTATGTATGGAACGTTCGGAAGCGTTATTACTGCTTAAAAAATATGTAAGAAATGAAAAAATGATCATCCATAGCATTGAATCAGAGGCTGTTATGAGGGCTTTGGCTAAAAAACTGGGTGAAAATGAGGACAAATGGGCTCTGGCCGGCTTACTGCATGATATTGATGTAGAATTAACAAACGCTGATCCTAAGATTCATGGCTTGCAATCAGTTGAAATTTTGCAAAAAAATGGTATTGATGAAGAAATAATTGATGCTATTATGATGCACAATGAAATTGCCACGGGTAAACAGCGTCATACTAAATTCCAACATGCTCTGGCTGCAGGAGAGACAATTACGGGCTTAATACATGCAACAACATTAGTGTATCCGGAAAAGAAAATTGCTAACGTAAAAACTTCATCGGTTGTTAAAAGAATGAAAGAAAAACTTTTTGCTGCCAGTGTTAACCGTGAGCATATTTTAGAATGTGAATTAGTTGGAATTAATCTGAATGAATTTGCTGAACTATCAATAAATGCAATGAAAGAAATAAGCAATGAAATTGGGCTATGATGTCGAGGAAGATAGAAATAAAATAAGATTATATAAATTACCATAATTAATATTATGTTAAATAGTAAATGAAAAAATGAGAGGAACTTAATAGTCCCTCTCTCATTATTATTGCGTTAATGCATCAAGCTCAGCTTTAATAGCATCGTGCTTAGGCATGTCCCCTAATCTGTAATAAATTGTTTTTAAAGTGTTTAGCACATTTATATCCTTTGGATTAATAGCATGCGATTTTTCCAGATATGGAATGGCTTTTTTAAACAACTCTTTTGAAGCTGCTACTACTGCCTCAAAAGCAGTAAAATCTGTCGGCGGAATGTTTACATTGGCCCATTCCAATGTATCTGCTGCCTGATTGTAATAAAACGCTCCCATACTGTAATTAGCGTCAGCATTTTCAGGGTCAAGTTCGAGGGCTTTTAAATATTCATTCGAAGCATCTTTCCTGCGGTTCATTTGCTCAAGCAATGTTCCTCTGATAACATAAAACTGTGGATCGTTCGGGTTTTTATCGATAGCCATCGATATATACTGATATGCTTTTTCGTTCTGTCCTTTGCCTACATAGTAATTAAAAGTTTCAATTATAAGGTTATAACTGTTGTCGGGATATTTTTCGATACCTTTCTGCAATGTTTCAAGCATTTTATTTAAATTTTCAATATTCTCTGAAACTTTTATCTTTCCATTAGTACTAGCTATAACATAGTCTCCCTCACTTGACGCTTTTTTAAACTCTAGATTGTTTTGATAAATCTTTACAGTAATTTTTGCGTTTGTATTTTTAGCTTGTGCTGAAATTGACACATAAATTGAGTCGCTTATTTGGCTGAAGTTCTTAACCCAAATGTTTGAATTTACTGTTTCCTGAACAATGTTTCCCTCTCTGTCAAAATAAGTAACATCAAAACCGGATGGAGAACAGCTTACTTCATAAACTTTACTTCCTAATTCTCTATAACACTGTGCCTGATTTAAATAAATATTGGCCTTTTCTTCATCGTTTGCACCAAATTTCATCTGTATCAATGCATCGTTATATTGAATGGCTTTCTCAAATTCCTCAGCTTTTTTTGCTGCAAGTGAAGCAAAATAAAACACTTGAGTGTCTACTTGCATCGATAAGGTACTAGCAAGTATGGCTTTTTCAAAATAATCGAGTGATTTTTTATAGTCACTTAAATTCTGAAATGCATCCACACCTCTGTTCACAAAGTCGTTTGAGAGCCCCGGCAACCGGTTGGAAATGATGTCGATGAATGCTTCGTCATCCTCGAATTTTGTATCGCTATTATTAAGTGCACCGAAAAATTTAATTAAATCAACTTCACTTTCAAGGTTCAGTTTTTTCATCTCTGGATCAAGGAAATTAAAAGTAATTGCTTTCAGATAGGCTTCAAAAGCTTTATCTAGACACTCATTATTGCACAATTTTTTATCCTTTGCTTTTTCGCTGACTCCCAAAGCATGGTAAGTCCGACCATAATACCACCATGTTTTATACCATTCTTTCGTAGTTGGGTCTTCGGCAGCTTTATCAATTACTTCTTTTGCGTCTTCGTAGAAGCCGTCTTTCATAAAACTCCAGCAACTGATTACATTCTTTTTCTGACTGAAGCCAATGCTCATAATCATCAGAAAACCAAGTAACAGACTAATTTTTTTCATAATAACATTTAATTTTAATAACATGCAAAATTAATACTCATTTCAACATTTTGCAAATACTTTGCCAAAATAACATTTCCAATAGCGTGCATAAGAACATCATAGTGTATCTATTCATCATCTTCATCACCATTGTTATCTGGTGCTTCAGAATCAAAGTCGTTATCATCATTGATCTCCGAATCTATTGCTTCAGGGTCGTTATTTTCATCTAAAACATCAACCACTGGGTTTACTGATTCTGCTGCACCAATTGTTTTATCTTCGGCTTCTCCATCAACGATTTTAGCAACAGCACCGATTGCATCATCCTCCCTGAGGCTGATAAGGCGAACTCCTTGTGTTGCTCTGCTCATAAGCCGCAATGTGTTTACAGCCATACGAATGGTAATGCCTGATTTATTAATAATCATCAGGTGGTCGTTATCGTATACACCGCATACAGCAACCAGTTTGCCGGTTTTTTCGGTTATATTGATTGTTTTTACCCCTTTCCCGCCCCGATTTGTTATGCGATAGTCTTCTACCATCGATTTCTTCCCGTAGCCATTTTCCGATACCACAAGCACATCCTGGCCGTCCTGTACCACAATCATCCCTATCACTTCATCGCTGTCATCGATTTCTATACCCTTTACCCCGGTAGCAGTTCTGCCTATAGGTCTCACAATATTATGCGGGAAACGAATTGCCTTCCCATTGCGGGCTGCAATTATTATGAAGCGGGGGTTGTCGGGAGTATTATCTTCGATAAGAGCAGCTGTAAGGAGGCTGTCGTCTTCCCTTACATTCAAGGCAATTACACCGTTTGTACGTGGGCGTGAATAATCTTCGAGATGCGACTTTTTAAGAATGCCTTTTTTGGTTACCATAACAATGAACCGGTTTTTAAGGTATTCCGCATCTTTAAGGTCCTTAACATTGATAAAAGCTTTAATTGCATCATTGGGTTCAATGTTTAGAAGGTTTTGAATGGCCCTGCCCTGGGATGTGCGACTTCCTTCAGGTATTTCATACACTTTCAGCCAGTAGCATTTGCCGAATTGTGTAAAGAAAAGCATAGTATCGTGCATAGTGGCAACATACAGATGTTCAATAAAATCAGAATCGCGGGTGTTGGATCCTTTTGCTCCCACCCCTCCCCTGTTTTGAGCCCTGAATTCTGTTACTGGGGTTCTTTTGATATAACCGAGATGTGAGATAGTGATAACGACATCTTCGTCAGCATAAAAGTCCTCGGGATTAAGCTCTTCCGATGCATACACTATTTCAGTTTTCCTCTTGTCGCTGTATTTTTGCTTTAGCTCTGTAAGTTCGTCACGGATTATTTTCATTCTAAGCGATAAATCGGAAAGTACCAGCTTGTAATACTCGATTTTGGCCATCAGTTCTTCATATTCCTGTTTGATTTTATCGCTTTCGAGGGCCACCAGTGCTCTGAGGCGCATATCAACGATTGCCCTGGCCTGAATGTCGGAAAAGTCGAATCTTTCCATCAAACGATTTCGCGCATCATCAACGGTAGCCGATGACCTGATAATCTGTATAACTTCATCTATATTGTCGATAGCTTTCAGCAGACCTTCGAGGATATGTGCGCGTTTCTCTGCCTGATCGAGTTCGTAGTGTGTGCGGCGAACAATAACATCATGCCTGTGCTCAACGAAGTACTTAATCAGATCTTTCAGGTTGAGCAACATGGGTCTGCCATGTACAAGTGCAATATTATTTACGCTGAATGCCGATGACAGCATTGTGTATTTATACAATTTATTTAAAACCACGTTTGCGACCGAATCCCTTTTAATGTCGATTACAATTCGCATCCCTGAGCGGTCTGATTCATCGTTAATATTCGAAATGCCTTCAATCTTTTTGTCGTTGACCAATTCCGCAATCTTCATAATCAGCTCCGACTTATTAACCATAAAAGGTATTTCGGTAATTACAATCTTCTCGCGGCCTTCTTCAACCTCAATTTCGCTTTTTGACCGGATTACAATTCTTCCTCTGCCTGTTTCGTAGGCTTCTCTCACACCTTCATAGCCATAAATTATACCTCCGGTTGGGAAATCGGGAGCTTTTATTATTCCAATCAGGTCATCAATAGGGATTTCCTGGTTGTCGATAAAAGCACAAATTGCATCAACAGTATTTCCAATATTGTGTGGAGGCATATTCGTTGCCATGCCAACAGCAATACCGCTGGCACCATTCACAAGAAGATTGGGTAATCGGGTCGGCAAAACCTTTGGCTCTTCGAGTGTGTCATCGAAATTCAACATAAAATCAACCGTATTCTTATCGATATCGGCAAGCATTTCTTCAGCAATTTTCGACAAACGGGCTTCGGTATACCTCATAGCAGCCGGACTATCACCGTCGACAGAACCAAAGTTTCCCTGGCCGTCAACAAGACAATAGCGTAACGACCAATTCTGTGCCATTCTTACCATAGCAAGATACACAGATGAATCGCCATGAGGATGGTATTTACCCAGCACCTCCCCCACAATTCTGGCAGATTTTTTATACGCCTTTCCTGAAAACACGCCCAGCTCCGACATTCCAAACATTATTCTTCTCTGAACAGGTTTTAACCCATCTCTTACATCCGGCAAAGCCCTACTCACAATTACCGACATGGAGTAATCGATATACGCCGATTTCATTTCGGTTTCTATATTTACCGGAATAATCCTCGAATTTGTTTCTTCTACCTGCATAATTTACTTTCTTTAAAAATATCTAAACCATTAATAATCAGACAATTACATTCCTTATAACAAAACATATAAATTTAGTTTTTTTTACGTTTGGTTTTTGTGTAATCGCACCAACTTTTCAACAATTTTTGTTTATAAAAATATACTGCCATTTTATGCTTTTAAAACAATGTTGATTATTAAAACGGTGTTTTATTAAGAAGATTTTTCACAATTGATAATAATTATTTTTATTAAATTTGTTACCAAACAAAAATATTATGGGAGTACGCTTATCGAAGGAGATGCAAAACGTAATTACTTACAGCAGAGAAGAGGCTATACGCCTTGGTAACGAGCAGGTTGGGCCGGAGCATTTATTATTAGGGATTCTTCGCGATGCTGATTCACTCGGGGTTGAATTGCTGAATATGTTTAAAATTGATTTAAAGACCCTGAAAGAAAGAATTGAAGATAGGATTAGGAATAACGACATTGAGTTGAGAGACAGCGATATGGATAAACTTGTTTACAGTAAAACTGCAGAAAGGATTTACCGGTTTATGTTTATCGAAGCTACCACCATGCAAAGCGAAGAAGTACATTCCGGACATTTATTACTCAGTTTACTTAAAATACCTAATGCGGTATCGCAGGTGTTCGACAACCTGGGTGTTGATTATACAATTGCAAAAATGAATCTTGAACAAATTGAACCCATCGATTCAATGTCGGATGATGACGATGATGAAGATGCAGCTACTGGTCAGGACGCATCAAAAGAATCCGCATCTAAAGGAAAAGGCAAAACCAGCGACACACCGGTACTGGATTCCTACGGTGTTGACCTTACCGCTGCTGCTGAAGAAGGCAAACTCGATCCAATTGTTGGTCGTGATGTTGAAATAGAACGAATTGCTCAGATTTTGAGCAGGAGAAAGAAAAACAACCCTGTTCTTATTGGGGAGCCCGGCGTTGGAAAATCTGCCATTGTTGAAGGGCTTGCGATGCGCATTGTACAGAAGAAAGTTTCACACATTCTCTTCGACAAAAGAGTTATTACTCTTGATATGGCCAGTATTGTTGCAGGTACAAAATATCGCGGGCAGTTTGAGGAACGGATGAAAGCCATATTAAATGAATTATCTAAGTCGAACAATATCATACTTTTTATTGACGAAATTCATACTATTGTTGGTGCCGGAGGGGCCACAGGCTCTCTGGATGCGGCCAATATGCTGAAACCGTCGCTTGCCAGGGGCGAATTGCAATGCATTGGTGCTACTACGCTCGACGAATACAGGCAGTATATCGAAAAGGACGGTGCTTTGGAAAGACGCTTTCAGAAAGTAATGGTAGAACCTACAAATGAAGCTGAAACACTGACGATCCTACATAATATTAAAGAACGTTATGAGGATCATCATAACGTGAAATACACCGATGCTGCAATTGAAGCATGCGTTAAGCTTACCGTTAGGTATGTTAGTGACCGTAGTTTACCCGACAAGGCTATTGATGCGCTGGATGAAGCAGGTAGCCGTGTTCATATCAAAGCAATCAACGTACCTGAATTAATTCTCAAACTTGAGGACGATCTGATGCTTGTGAAACAGGAAAAGCTGAATGCTGTAAAAAATCAGAATTTCGAAAAAGCAGCGTCGTTTCGTGATAAGGAAAGAGATATTGAGAACAAAATTGAAATGGCAAAACGCCGTTGGCACGAGGATCTTATTAAGCATCGTGAAACTGTAGATGAACAGCATGTTGCAGAAGTGGTTGCCATGATCACAGGTGTACCAGTTCAACGTATTGCTCAGAGTGAGGGCTCGAAGTTGCTGCACATGGATAAAGAACTCAACGGAAGCGTAATTGGACAGAATGAGGCAGTAAAAAAAGTAGTACTGGCAATTCAGCGTAATCGTGCCGGTTTGAAAGACCCCAATAAACCTATTGGGACTTTCGTGTTTTTGGGTCCAACTGGTGTAGGCAAAACACAGCTTGCCAAAGTACTTGCCCGTTATCTGTTCGACTCAGAAGACGCCCTGATACGAATTGACATGAGTGAATATATGGAGAAATTCAGTGTTTCACGACTTGTTGGAGCCCCTCCGGGATATGTGGGTTACGAAGAAGGCGGACAGCTGACCGAAAAAGTCCGCAGAAAGCCCTACTCCGTAGTTTTGCTCGATGAAATAGAAAAAGCCCATCCTGACGTATTCCATATTTTGCTGCAGGTACTTGATGAAGGCAGACTTACCGACAGTCTCGGTAGAAGAATCGACTTCAGGAATACGATAATAATAATGACATCGAATATTGGAACCCGACAGCTTTCGGAATATGGAAAAGGTATTGGGTTCGACACAAAATCTCATAAAGAATCATATGATATTCGCAGCAAAAGTATTGTGGAAAATGCACTGAAAAAAGCTTTTGCACCTGAGTTTCTGAATCGTATCGATGATGTTATTATGTTCAATTCACTTGGAAAATCCGAAATTTCGAAAATTATTGATATAGAGCTCAAAGGCCTTTTCTTGCGTGTGAAAAGCCTTGGTTATGATATTAAAATTTCCCCTGCCGCAAAAGATTTTATTGCTGAAAAAGGTTTTGATCCTCAATTTGGTGCACGCCCCCTTAAACGTGCACTTCAGAAATATATCGAAGATGCAATGGCTGAATATATTCTCAGATCAGAGTTGAAATCGGGAGATACAATAATGGTTGGATTTAACGAAAAAACAGGAATTAAACTACGCATTCTGAAAAACGATAAAATTAAAGGATGATTGCGTATTTAATTATTGCAGAGTGTTTTAATAACGGTATTTAAACTATATAATTAACCCAATTGCTATGAAAAACAAGAAACTGATTCTTTGGATTGGTGCAGCTATTCTGCTGGTTGTGCTTACTGTAGTTGCACTAAAAATATTTGGAAAATCAGGTAAAAAGGAGCTTTCTGATCCACAGAAGTTTGAACCTTATATCACAGGATATACCAAAGGTATTATATCGAAAAACAGTGATATAGTTGTTCAGTTTACCGACAAGTTCATTCAGGAGATTAAAGATAAAAAAATTACAGAAGATATATTTGAATTCAGTCCTGATATTAAGGGAAAGACAAGCTGGGTCGATGAACATACGGTTGCCTTCACCCCAGCTGCTCCGCTTAAGTCGGGACAAGAGTTTTTTGTTACTGTGAACTTAAAAACGCTGAATAAGGAAATTCCCAAAGAATTCAAGGAATTTATTTTTAAAACAAAAGTTAAAAATCAAAATTTTGATGTAAGCATTTCTGAGCTCATCACAACCGATTTGAATGATTTCAGCAAACAGGATGTTATTGGAACTATACGTCTTGCTGATGTAGAAAGTGAAGATAAGGTTAAAAGCCTGATTAGTGCCTCTGTAGGAGGTAAAAAACAAACAATCAGCTTTGAAAAAATTGATGACTTGCGATTTTCTTATCGTGTTACTGGTATTACAAGAACAAATGCTGCACAGGAGTTGATAATATCATATGATGGAAAACCAATTGAAGTAAACAAAAACGGAGTTGTAAAATACCCCCTTCCTGCACTCGATAATTTCTCTATTATTGAAGTTAAAATAAACAACTTTCCGGAGCAAAGCGTTGTAATTCAGTTCTCTGACCCCATAATGTCGGAACAATTGCTCGATGGCCTTATTACCATTGGTGACGAAGCCAGCGGAGATTTTATCATCCGCAACAATATTATTAAATTTATTCCAGCAGAGCGCATTGAAGGCGAATATGAGTTGGTTGTAAGTGAAGGTGTTAAGAATATTAAGGGCAAAGAATTCGAAGCCACTTATTCCAAAACACTGAATTTTGAATCGCTTAAACCACAAGTACGATTGGTAAGTTCAGGGGTTGTTCTGCCTACAATCGATGCAGGGCTAGTGTTCCCATTCGAAGCCGTTAACCTTAAAGCTGTAGATGTGAGAATTACCCGCATTTTCGAAAATAATATTCTGCAGTTCCTACAGGTTAATAATCTGGATGGTGACTCGGAACTTGAAAGGGTTGGAAAAGTTGTAAAAGAAACAACGGTTGACCTTAGTGCCAGCGGGGTTACCGATTTTGGTGAATGGAATCGTTTTACTCTTGATTTGAACGATTTAATTAAAACTGAGCCTGGAGCTATTTACAGGATTGAAATTGGCTTCCGTAAAAAACACTCGGCTTACCCATGCAGCGATACCATCTCCGAGAATCCTGCTACTAGCGAAGTATATGACAATGATTCAACTTTTTGGGATTATTTCGAAAACTACACTTATGACGAATATGATTATTACTATTATGATTATTATTACGATGATTACGATAAACCCAGCCCTTGCAAGAATAGTTATTACGGCTATAAAAATGTGGTTTCAAGAAATATCATGGCATCTGATATTGGTTTAACAGCAAAGTTAGGCAAAAACAATCAGGTGGTTGCTATTACAACGAATCTGTTAACAGCAAAACCAATGAGCGGTATCGAAATAAAGGTCTATACATTTCAGATGCAGGTTATTGCTACCGGAAAAACCAATGAAGACGGGGTATCGACCATTTCGATACCAGCAAAAGAAAAACCATACTTTGTAGTTGCCTCCGATGGAAAACAAAAGGCATATGTTGCATTGAATTATGGATCGAGCCTATCTCTTAGCGAGTTCAATGTATCTGGAGCATCCTCCGGCAATTCAAAAGGTTTCATTTTTGGAGAGCGCGGAGTATGGCGCCCCGGTGATTCTATTTATCTCAGTTTTATATTGCAGGATAAGGATATTCCTATTCCCGAAGGGCACCCCATTGTACTTGAAGTTATCAATCCCAGCGGTCAACTAATTTATCGCGAAGTTCAAAATAAAAACACATGGGGTTATCACACGTTCAAATTCAAGACAGACCAAAAGAGTGTGACTGGTAATTATGCTGCAAAAATTAGTGTTGGAAGCGATGTATATTACAAAACCTTACCCGTTGAAACAATCAAACCCAACCGACTTAAAATAAACCTGGATTTTGACAAATCTTATATTTCGGGTGACGGTGAAGTAAATGCCACACTTACAACCCAGTGGCTGCATGGTGCAGTTGGCAAAGATCTGAAAGCTCAAATCAATATCAATCTTGATAATGCATATACCGGATTCGATAAATTTGAGGGTTACACTTTTTCTGACTTCACAAAAAGATTTCAATTCACAACCCAACTGCTTTTTGATGGGGTAACCGATGAAAACGGTAAAGTGGTGCAACCGGTAAAACTGGACATAGGAAATCAGGCACCAGGGGTTCTAACTGCATACCTTACGGCAAAAGTCTTCGAAAAAGGGGGGAATTTCAGTATTTTCGAAAAAAGCATCGTTTACCACCCTTATTCTAATTATATTGGAATTAAACCCGATTTAAAAAATAGCTCCAATTATGTAAAGCCAGGCTCTAAAAACAAGATGTCTGTGGTTATAGTCGATCGCAACGGAAAAGCAATAACTGGTAGTAAAGAACTGGAGCTGGAAGTCTTTAAATACGACTATTCTTGGTGGTATGATTATGAAAATACGCAGACCAATTTTGCTTCGGCCAATTACAATAATGCTTTATCAAGAGAAAAGGTAACTATTTCGAATGGCAAAGGAAGCATCCAATTCGAGGCTCCGGACGTTAATTATGGCAGTTTTATTGTAATTGTTTCCGATAAAAAAGGTGGTCACTCCGCATCAACCACAATTTATGTAAGTTCCTACGATTATTATTACGATGACGGGGAAAATCACCAAAACGTAAACCAGATAATGCTTACAGCAAATAAAGACACCTTTGCTGTTGGCGAAGATATTAGGATTAATATTCCTTCGGTTGATGGCAATGCCCTGATATCAATTGAAAACGGTTCAAGAGTCTTGAAGACGTTCTGGCAGGAAACACACAGGGGAACTACCGAGGTAGTTTTTAAAGCTACCCGCGAAATGAGTCCGAATATTTTTATCAACATCAGCCTCTTTCAGCCTCATAGCAGTACCGGTAACGATCATCCAATCAGAATGTACGGATTAATACCGGTTATGGTGGAAGACCCTGAAACTCACCTTCATCCGGTTATCACTATGCCCAATGAGCTCCGCTCCGAAAGTACTTATACGGTTAAGATATCGGAAAAAGATGGCAAAGCCATGTCGTATACCATAGCTGTTGTGGATGAGGGAATTCTCAACCTGACCGGGTTTAAAACACCTGATCCATGGTCGCATTTCTATAGCAGAGAAGCATTGGGCGTAAACACATGGGACATGTACGACTATGTAATCGGTGCTTTCGGTGTTGAAATAGAAAGGCTTTTAAGCATAGGTGGAGATGCCGGTCTGAAAGAGCGGCTAGGCGACCTGAAAGCCAATAGATTTGAACCCATGGTTCGTTTTATCGGACCTTTTCATCTGGAAAAGGGGAAAACAGCGTCTCACACTATAGCTGCTCCGGCATACGTGGGTTCTGTAAGAACAATGGTTGTAGCCCGCGAAAACGCGGCTTATGGATCTGCAGAAAAGACAACTCCTGTTACAAAACCCCTGATGCTTCTCGGAACACTCCCACGAGTGCTCGGGCCTCAAGAAGAAGTTTTCCTGCCAATAAGCATCTTCTCTATGGATAGCAACATAAAACAAGCCAGTGTTCAGGTTAAGACCAACGACTTGGTAATGATTGACGGAAGTACAAGCCAGACTGTGAATTTTCCTCAAAAGGGTGAACAGTTTATTCAATTCAAGCTCAAGGCGGGTAATAAAACCGGTGTTGCTAAAATCATGGTCACTGCACAATCGGGTACAAACATTGCTACACAGCAAATTGAAGTAGATATACGTTACCCGATAACAACCCAGACCGATGTTAAAAGCGGTATTGCTGATGCGGGTAAAAGCATTGAAGAAAGCTTTTCAGCGACAGGAATTCAAGGAACAAATAAACTTTGTGTTGAAGTTTATTCAATTCCGCCATTAAATTTGGAAAAGCGCCTGAATTATCTAATACAATACCCATACGGCTGTATTGAGCAAACTGTTTCTGCAGCATTTCCACAGTTGTATCTCTCCTATCTTATAAATCTTGATGCCAAGCAAAAAGAAAAAATTCAGCAGTATATCAATCAGGCTTTGAATTCTCTAGCTCTTTACCAGTCGGGGTCAGGCGGATTTAATTACTGGCCGAGTGCATATTCCGAAGTTAGCTCCTGGGGCACCAGTTATGCGGGTCAATTCATGCTCGAAGCCGAGGCTCTGGGCTATCAGG
The DNA here is from genome assembly GCA_017994175.1 of Bacteroidales bacterium. Lineage (GTDB taxonomy): Bacteria > Bacteroidota > Bacteroidia > Bacteroidales > ML635J-15 > JAGOEF01. The sequence continues at coordinate 23,522 of JAGOLH010000046.1, forward strand.
TTCCTTCTCAAGTTAAGAAAAAATGGCTGTCGTACCAGAAAGCAAAGGCATCGGGTTGGGTTGATGAGGGATATAGTTCCCAGCTTGATCAGGCGTATCGCTTATATACATTAGCACTGGCAGGCAACCCCGACAAAGGAGCTATGAACAGGCTCTTGCAAAATAAAAACCTCAGAAAAGAATCGAAATGGCGCCTTGCAGCTGCATACCAGCTATGTGGCAAAAAAGATGTGGCCTTGCAATTAATTAAAGGTGCCGATACCAATGTAAGCGATTATTACGAAATGGGTGGAAACTTTGGATCCGCATTGCGCGACAAGGCAATGATACTAGAAACCCTCGTTCTTTTGGGTGAAAAGCAGAAAGCTTTTGAGCTGCTACTTGATATTTCAGAACAAATAAGCAAGGATACATGGTACAGTACGCAAACCACAGCGTATTCTTTACTGGCAATGTCGAAGTATGTTGCCTATGTTAAGCCTACAGGAAAAATAGCGTGTAAAATTGCTTTTAATGGCAAATCGACACCGGTTAATTGCGATAAACCTGTGTACAAAATGCAGTTACCAATTCATGAAACAGCAGCAAATAGTTTTTCTCTCAAGAATAATGGCAGTTCGATGGTATATTACAGACTGGTATTTGAAGGGATTCCGCAATACGGTAACGAAACTGCTGCCAATTCTAAAATCAATATGAAAATTGATTATACAACCCTTGACGGCACTCCATTAGACCCTGCAAAGATAATACAAGGGACCGATTTTATTGCAACCGTCCAAATACAACCTGAAGGCAACCCAACCAAATACGAAAACCTGGCGCTTTCGCAATTATTCCCCTCAGGCTGGGAAATAATAAATTCTAGGATGTTCGACACCGATTTGGGAAGTCAATCATACGCTAGCTATCAGGATATCCGCGACGACAGAATCTATACCTACTTCGATATCAACTACAGAAGTGTGAAAACGTTTAAGGTAATGCTCAATGCCAGCTATGCCGGTAAATTCTACATGCCCCCTGTTCAGGTAGCTGCTATGTACGACAACACAATTTATGCAAGAACAAAAGGGCAATGGATTGAGATTGAGACCTCATACTGATTTGGTTTGACATATCGCAACAATAGTAGCTTATTACCAATGACATATTGTTACTTTGGGGAATACAGAATGCAGAATACAGAAGGTGCTTTTCGTTGTGGGATGGAAATCTTATGATACGATAAAGG
>JAGOLH010000112.1 GCA_017994175.1 Bacteroidales bacterium
TCTTTACAAAGTGCGTGATATTTCTTTTGCCGGAAATACATTTAAGAATACTTTGGACATGAATACTCCGAATTATCCTGTTCAAAACAGAGGCACGGGTATTCAAGCATTAATAAGCAGTTTTAAGTTAACGCCACTTATCAACAACCTTCCTCAAACACCCTGGTCGGTGAATTCGTTCGAAGGTCTTTATTACGGGGTAAATACAAAATTCCAAGATAGCTATGCACCTCAAATCCGCTACTGTAACTTCACCAATAACTACAGGGGAATTCATGTAATGGCAGCAACCGGCCCACGATTAATTTTCAACAACTTTACAACAACTGTTATGATACCGCCTGTTTCCGGAGCAGTAGGTATCCCTGTAAACGAAGAACCCGAAACAAACGTTTCTTATGCAGCATATATAAATTCGTGTACCGATTTTAAAGTTGAGGAAAATACTGTTAAAGGAACACAAGCTGGTATTTATGTGTACAACACCGGCCTGGCTGATGGGCAATTGGTTTATCGTAACAAGTTCGGCGATAACCCGGGAAGTAGCGCTTATAACATGTATGCGGGGACTCTGATTGTTGGAAAAAATTCTGATTATGTTACAGGCATTCCTAACTCCGGTCAAGTTGGCCTCGAAGTCAAATGCAACAACTACACTTCAACAAATTACGCGATAAGTGTAATGAATGGTAATATGAAAAAAAATCAAGGTACTAACTCTACATCAACCGCTTTGCTTGCCGGAAACCAGTTTCATAAAGTCCCATTGGTTAACGGGATGGATTATACTGTGCAGATTGATGCCGGATATGAAAACTTTAACCTTGGAACGTACAATTATTGGCAGCATGATGATAATCCAATATTCAGCATTGTTAATGATTATTATAGAGAATTATCAGCAAATGTGTCTGGAGTTTTTGGCCACACAGTCGATGGTAATGGTTATGATGCTAATTCTTGCCTATCTCATTATCAATCCCCGTTGTCAGCCGAAGACGAGCTTGAAGTAATTATGGATGACATTGCTGACATTAACTCGTCAATAACTTCAACAAACGAGTTGTACGACGACTTGGTTGACAGGGGTAATACGGAATATATGAAGGATATTGCCGAAGACCTGAGCCCTCGGAATTTTCAGCAGTATGTGCCAATATTATCCAATGATGGCTATCTGAGTAACGTGGTTTTCGAAACTTTACTGGATAATCGTAAGGCTCAAAAACCTGTTATCGCGGCAGTGCTTATTGCCAATTCTCCTTTGCCGGATGAAATCATGGAGATGGTAGAAAGCTCTGACTATCTGAGCAACGGGCATAAAAAGCTGGTTGAAAATTACCAGGATGGAATAAATGCAAGGGTACTGCTGGAATACAATATCTCCGACCTGGAACAGGATAAAGCAACAAAAGAATCTCAACTGGTTAACAGTGCTGTTAACAATGACAGTTTGCCCGGAATAAAGGATTTTGTTATTTCTTATCTCGACCCGCAAAGTACGGATTACAGGAAGTTGGTTAAAATTTACGGATTAAATTTGTCTAAACAGGATTATTCTGCTTCGGTTGATAACCTGGAAAATATCAGGCTGGTTGCATCTGTGCCGGGTAATGAATTAATTTATGATGAATTAATTAAGTATTGTGATATACAGGAACTTTTTATCGCATCAATTCAGGATGAAAATCCGCTGTTATTACATAAGGATATGTTGCTTGAAGCAGCATTGGATGGTTCTGCATTATACTCTGCAACTGCTCAGGTTCTTTACGAAATTGCTGCTGATACTGTATTTGCTGAATATACTCCTTTGCCTTTTGTTATCGTTCAGCCAAGAAAATCTGAAAGTATTGAGGCATTAACACAGGAAGACTGTTTACCGATAATCAATGTGTATCCAAATCCGACTGATGGCGAAATAAACGTTGAGTACGATTTTGCTGCATTCTACAGCGAAGGCAATGATATACTTCTTGAGAAGCTTGGCGTTCACAAAGAGCAAAATTGTGAAAAGGGTGAATTAAGTTTATATACCGAAGATGGAAAATTGTTACAGCAATTTAAATTAAATGAGGTAAAAGATAGCTTCACAATAAATATTAAAGCTTATACGCCGGGAAATTACATGTTGATAATAAAAGACTGTTTTGGAAACAACCAAACAGTTAAAATTACTAAATACAGATAATATTATAAAAACACAGCCGAAAATAACTCCGGCTGTGTTTTTTTCGTAAATTTGGATTATGAAAAAAATAAAACTAATAATAGTTTTTTCGTTTATCTGGACTACCTCGTTCTCACAGATCGTTTTTAACAGGATAATTGAGGATACTGCTGCAAACATAACAAGCAGTGTTATAGATGTTGATACTGGTTATGTTTACGTAACAGGCACTAATAATCCTGAACTTCAAAGATGCTTTGCTTTATTTTATGTTGATAATGAAGGTATAAGACAGTGGAAGAAGATTTTTTCCGAAAATAATTTTGAGTTTTGGGAAGGATGGGCCAATAATTTTAAAGAGCAATCTGGTGATTGCTTCCTGACTGGTTCTGCATTGAACAGTGTGGAAGTCAAAAGAGGCATTCATTTCACGGAATTTGATGACCAATTTAATTTATTATCACAGCATATATCATTTTATGATACAATATATAAGAAAGCATATTATAGCATAAAAGACTTAGATAAAAATTATTATTCTACAGGTCAGATATATGATTATGAAAATGAAAAGTTTAGATTGCTGCTTTTTAAAGCTGATAGTCTTGGAAATTATTTATGGCATAAAATTTTGGGCAATTACGTTTACGAATATGGCAGCTATTTATTGAAAACTTCTGCCGGAACAATTCTGACCGGTGGCGAAACTTGGCTGACTGATATTTCAAGAGCAAAATGGTATTTGGTTAATACTGATACTGCTGGTAATATTATCTGGGAAAAATACTTCGGACGAGATAATTATAATAACGGGTATATTAAAACTCTGATGGAAACCAGTGACTCAAATATTCTTGCTTGCGGAGTTTATCCTGCAGCGAAATATGGTTCAGGTAGTGACCAGTATTTATTTGATGGTTGTTTGAGAAAAATAGATTTTGAAGGAAATCTATTATGGGAAAAGCATTATAGAAGTTATTTATTAAGTCATACCGGAGACATTTACTTTCAAAATAACATTTATTCGGTTTGCGAAAAAAGCGGGTATCTGTATGCCCTTGGATGGAACTATGGGTATGTATCATGGAAAGACCGCGCTTATCTTACCAAAATGGATAAAGAAGGTAATATTTTGTGGAAAAGAGAGTATTATGCAATTGATACCAATTCTTATTCACAATGGCTGGTTTCTTTTAAGACTACAAATGATAATGGTTTTATTTTGGCTGGATACGGAAATGAATATAACACTCATGGTTACGACCCACCACAACAAGCCTGGCTTGTAAAAACCGACAGCTTAGGCATGGATGGCTTGTGTAACACAGAACCCGATGAACTTAATGTTGACATCGACCTGCCGGAAATACCCCAAAACATTTGTATGAATGATACTATTAATGTTTATGTTCATATTGCCGGTAAATCTGCACCTTATACAATAGAATTCAGCACAGGACAAGTAATAGACAGCATTTACTATCCGCCTACTTTTGTCCCTGTTGAGATCGGGCTTACTTATATAAACCTCACATGGGGAGGTTCTACATTTTTTGAAGAGACAATCACCGAAGCCACCCTTACCAACCACGAATGGGGCCAGTGTATCGCCAAACCGGTAGAGTTTTATACCCCACATACTCCCGGGTTGCAACAAATAACTATTACGGTAACCGATGCCTACGGCGAAAGCAAGACCATAAGCAAGTCGATTGTAGTGAACGATTGCGGGGTGGGCATGGAAAACTTCGATAACGAAGCCATTAAGATATACCCCAACCCTGCAAACAAATCTCTTACGATTTGCCTGCCAGGAAACACAAATCAGGCAACAGCCGTTATTACCGATGTGCTGGGAAGGGTTTACGGGCGATATGATTTACAAGGCAAAGAATCCGAAATTGATATCAGCCACCTGCAACCCGGTAATTATTTTCTGCAGATCACATTCAACGGAAAAACGAAAAATCTGAGATTTGTAAAAGAGTAGAAGTTCTCTTTCACTATTTTACTTACTCTCCCCTATTTACACACAACCCAATTCGCCTCAATACAGCATCAACACCCATAACATAGGTAAGGCGGGTGATGCGGAAACTTACTGCTATTATTCATGTATTTCTGCTATTATTTTTGAGTGCGTTTTACTGCTGTGTACATACAGCAAAAGCCTTGCTATTACTTATATCCATTCAATAACGTATTCAGGATATATCAAGGATTAGTCATGAATAAGTCAGGGATAAGCCAGAAATATCTCAGGGATAAGTAAGGGGTAAGTCAGGGATAAGTCATAAATAAGTAAGACATAAGTCATCTACAATTGAATAAAGGAAATTAACATCATTTAGTACGCTTAACACGGTTAACGGAAAGTGCTGATTTTACTTTATTTAGATTTACAAAAAAATGCTTATGAAAAACACAGTACTCAACCCAGCCATCATGTGCCGGCAGAATATTATCGGAGTGAAAGTTCAGAATGAGAAAATTCTGAAAACTGATGTGCACAAAGGAACCCGTCCCCAGATTGTACAGAGAACAAGCTACCTGAAAATATGCTGGATGTGCGGTAACACCTACGAGAGCAAACGATATGATTCTGTGGCTTGTTCGACCAGGTGCTCCAATAATATTGCCTATGCCATGAAAAAAGGCATGAACCCACCGGCCAATATGGACCGGCTTACCAAGGAAAAGAGTATCCCCTCTACCAACCCCGTCAATAAAAACAAAGGATAGTATTAAAGATGCAGGTTCTGGGGCAGGAGTTCGTGGAGTTTGTTGGCCTTGTGTTGCGGGATTAGCTCCAACACCTTTTTGAGCC
>JAGOLH010000047.1 GCA_017994175.1 Bacteroidales bacterium
GTATCGACCCTCGCCCTAAATTCCATTGGTACAAACCGCACATAGCGGTGCTTACTGGTATTGCATGGGATCATATAAATGTTTTTCCCACATTCGATGACTACATTCGCCAGTTCAGCATGTTTGTAGATATCATCGACGAAACAGGCTGTCTCATTTATTTTAAAAACGATGAGAACCTTCAGACTTTGGTTGAAGAAAAAACACGCTTGCGTTGTATGCCCTATTATGAACTTGATTCCGAAATTGATGGTGACAGAACAATAATTAAACTCAGGAATAATACTTACGAAACTAAGCTTTTCGGGAAGCACAATATGCAGAACATCAATGCAGCCCGGCTCGTGTGCAACGAAATTGGCATAAACAACGAGCAATTTTTCGTAGCCTTATCCAATTTTAAAGGAGCTGCAAAACGCCTGCAATTGGTAGCAGAAAACAAATCAACTGCTTTTTATATCGATTTTGCCCATGCCCCTTCCAAACTGAAAGCTACAACGGAAGCCGTTAAGCAAAGATACCCCAACAGAAAACTGGTTGCCTGCATCGAATTACACACCTTCAGCAGCCTGAATAAGGCGTTCCTGCCACAATATTTTAATAGTATGGACATGGCCGATACAGCCATTGTATACTTTAATCCGCACGTGCTTGAACATAAAAACCTCGAAAGCATCGATCCGGAAACAGTAGCTCAAGCCTTTGGCGAAAAGGTAATTGTATTTACCAATTCATTGATGCTGCAGGAATTTTTACTAAAAACAGACTGGAATAACACCAATTTACTCATGATGAGTTCCGGAAATTTCGATGGTATTAATTTTGATACATTTTCAAAAAATATTGTGCATGAATAAAGGATATTCTGTTTTCGGCATAGTTTTAAAGAATAAAAAATGCAAATACAATTAAAAGCAGTAAAAATTGTAATATTTGTGATATTGATTGCAGGAATGCAATCATGCAAATATCAGGAAATAACCATTGGCACGCCCAACGGTTTACAAGTTAAGGACATCAGTCTCGATAAAGTTGAGCTCCTGATCGACGTTCCAATAAATAATCCCAACAACTTTTCGTTTAATATCAGTAAAACCGAGATTGACATCTATGTTGCCGGTATCAAACTTGGGACAATTACAAAGTTCGAAAAAACAAAAATCAGAGCCCGTTCCGACGAAAGTTATCCAGTTGAATTTTCGTTCAAACCGGCTGACATTTTGGGTAATTCCATCAAACTGGTATCTGAGTTGAGTAAACGGAATACAGAGGTGGAATTAAAAGGGAAAGTGAAGGTAAGCAAATTCGTTATTTCAAAAAACATAAAAGTTCATTCGAAAGAGACGGTAAAAATTTATTAATTTGTAAAATATTCTATTGTTTATGAGAGCATTAATTATAGGTATTATTGCATTTCTGTTCAGCGGGGCAATATTTTCGCAGTCGGTTGCTCCGGTTGATATTCCGTACTTCAACGTAGGAGCTTATGGCGGTAAAATTCAAATACATCAGTCCGATAAAATTGAGAATTTCTACGAAACTTATGTGGGTATTAATAAAAAGCGTAACGGATTTTATGGTTACCGGGTTAAGATTTTCGCTGATGTTGGTCCTACCGCCCGCAAAGAAGCCAACGATATCAAGGTGCGTTTCAATTCTTCATACCCAGAATACAAAGCATACCTTATTTACAACGAGCCCAATTTTGAAGTTCATTGCGGAAACTTCAGAACCCGTATCGAAGCAATGGCGTTGCTCAGTAAAATTAAAAATGCTTACCCGGGGTCATTTATCATTTATGAAATAATTGAGTTTCCGAATTTGTAATATTGGTAATGCCCGACATTTCGAATCTCATACAAAAAGCTGCGGAAATACGCCGCGATGTTATTAAAAGCCTCACCAAAGCCGGTTCGGGTCATTTAGGAGGCTCGTTGGGACTTGCCGATGTGTTCACTGTACTTTACTTCTACGAGCTCCGGCACAATTCCGGCAATGCTGAATGGCATGCCCGCGACAGAGTTGTTTTATCTATAGGCCACGTTGCACCTGTTTTATACACTACACTGGCTCATGCGGGTTATTTTCACGAAAGTGAACTGGACTCCCTTCGAAAAGAAGGCTCCAGACTGCAGGGGCACCCATCATTACAACATAAGCTCCCCGGAATTGAAACATCCAGCGGTTCCCTCGGTCAGGGACTTTCAATTGCAGTTGGAATGGCAATGGCAATGAAAATTGAAAAATCGAACCGCAATATATACTGCATTCTGGGAGATGGTGAATTGCAGGAAGGACAGATATGGGAGGCTGCAATGAGCGCCTCACACCACAAACTCGATAATCTGATTGCTATTGTTGACCGTAACGAAGTACAAATTGATGGGCCAACCCGCGTGGTCATGGATTTGGAGCCTCTTACTCAAAAATGGGAATCATTTGGCTGGAATGTTATCGGTTGTAAGGGAAATGACATTTCTGACCTTATCAGAACCTTCGACCAGATTAGAAATATCAGTAATAAGCCATCAGTAATAATTGCCCGTACCACTATGGGGAAAGGCATTAAAAGCATTGAAGGAGATCACACATGGCATGGCAAAGTACCTGACAATGAGCAATGCAGCGCATTTTTAAAAGAACTGGGATTTTAACCCAGATACATCAGAACAGTACTGTAGCTTCAGGTTATTACGAAAAAGATTCAAAAATACTTGTTTAACAGCTTTAATGTTTTTGATAATGATGTAATTATTTTTTTTATTACATTTGGAGAGAATACAAAAACACGCATTATGAAAGCTGACTATATTTGTCCAAAGTGCCATGGGCATTTAAAAGTTAAAACCAGCATCATTCTTCTTACAAAAAACAGTAAGGGAGACTCTGCGCTGGTATTACTAAGCCCGGAAATCGGTGATTACAGTTTCACCATTCACCCATCAGTTAAGATTGCCGAAGGCGAACATACCAATTTCATTTGCCCAATCTGTTACGAAAACCTCAATACTGATGATCTTGACCGTAATTTGGCTAAATTGATCAGAATTGATGAAAACAACCATCGATCAGAGGTTGTTTTTTCGCAGATTAAAGGCGAAAAATGTACTTTTAAAATAAATGAAGGAGGCATTGAGGCCTTCGGTGACGACACAAGAAACTATTTGAATCATTTCGGTCTTCAATCGGAATAATACTACTCCAGATAGATTCTTTTTGGCTGGCGAGCTAACACTTTGCCAATTACGGCAGTTTTTCCGAAGCGTGGATCCGTTTGAAAATCTAATATCATTTGTTTTGTATTCTTTGCCGGACAACTAATAAGCAGCCCGCCCGATGTTTGGGCATCGTGAATAATAACATTATAAAAATAGTCAAACCGCCAGGGAATAAATATTTCATTTTCTGTTGATTTCATATTTCGGAAAACTGCACCTGGAATACATCCCCGCTCAACAAATTGGTTAATACCTGTAAAATATGGCAGTGATTCAGTATAAATTTTCATGCTGACATTGCTAGCGATTGCCATTTTCAAAGCATGACCTGCCAGTCCGAAACCGGTAACATCGGTAGCAGCCCGAATGTGGTATTTCTGCATTATCTCCGACCCTGTTTTATTTAACAAACACATGCTTCTGATGGCTTCATCAAGTACGGTTGTTTCAGCAATACCGGTTTTATGTGCTGCCAAAGCAATGCCGGTACCTAATGGCTTTGTGAGAATCAGGTCATCACCGGGCTCTGCTGCTGCGTTGGTTATAATATTTCCAGGGTGAACAAGGCCAACAACGGCCAACCCATACTTTGGAATACTATCGGAAATTGTATGCCCGCCTGTTATAATGCAATCGGCTGCGGCAGCAGCATCGTTACCACCTTTCAGGATTTCATGCAACTCTGTGAGTTCAATACCGACAGCCGGAAACATCACAAGGTTTAGCGCCATAAGCGGCTTGCCTCCCATCGCATAAATGTCGCTGAGTGCGTTCACTGCAGCTATTTTGCCAAATGTGTAGGCATCGGAACACACAGGCGGGAAAAAATCGGTTGTAAAAATAAGTGCTGTTTCGGAATTGAGGCGAAATATAGCAGCATCATCACCGGTAGAAGCACCAACCAATAAATCCCGATGTACCGCCATTGGTATTTGTGCCAATATCCCCTCAAGGTCTTTAGCTGAGATCTTTGCAGAGCAACCACCTGATTCGCAGAATGACAGTAAATCCGTTTTCATACTACATTTCCAGTTTTTCACATTTTAAGCCATGTTCCGATAAAAATTCATACAGTTGTATGGCAGTCCTGACGTCAGCGTTAATACACAGTCCGCATTCCGCTGAAATATGTTTTGGAACGGGTACAATAGTAAACTGAAAAAATTGTGACTTCGCAAGCTTTTCAGCCAGTATTACATCGCGGGTACTCCGGAAAAGAATGTAATATTTTTCATGCATGAGCGGCAATTTTTTTCAACGCAGTGTAAAGGTAGTCAAAATCGTGTCGTGTATGATAGGGCGATATAGAAATTCGGCAAGTACCCTGTGGGAATGTTTGTAATGTAGTGTGGGCAAGCGGAGCGCAAAGCAACCCTGATCGGGTTTCGATACCTGATTGCTGAAACAGCCGTTCTGATAATTCGGAGCTGCTTAACTTGCTGTGCACAAGTGAAAAAACAGCAGAATGGCTGCCAGGGTGATTTGATGTATAAAGCCTATAGCCCTGCAGCTCTGATATTTTACTAATCAGGTCTTCCAATTCAATTATGGAATGGTTAGGCGTGGGCTTATGATTTATTGCCGCAAGCAAACCGGCAATGCCAACTATATTATGCGTTCCAGCCTCAAATTTATCAGGTAAAAAATCAGGCATTTGAAAACTCGCCGAGTTCGACCCGGTTCCCCCATGAATAAATGTATTCATTGTTGCAGGCTCTCTTACAAAAAACCCACCCGTTCCGGTTGGCCCCATTAAGGCTTTATGGCCTGTAAAGCACAAATAATCCACTTTCCAGTCGTCGAGAAATACGTCGTAGCTTCCGAGCGATTGTGAAGCATCAACAAGCATCGGAATATTACCGGAGATACGTTTTATCGCTGCGATATCCTGAACCACTCCATTTACATTACTTGCATGGTTAATGCATACCAGACCTATATCGGCAGAAAGCATGGTTTGTAAAGCCTGAATGTCGATGACTCCATTTTTCAGAGCAGGAATTATCCCGAAATCAGTAATAAGCGCATTATCTTTCATGTATTGCAAAGGACGCACAACAGCATTGTGTTCCATCGGAGAAACAAGCACCTTTTTACCTTTCAAAGGTAAAGTTTTTAAAACTGTATTTATTGCATGCGTTGCATTAAGGGTAAAAACAATATTCTCTCTCAACTCTGTATGCATTATTGCAGCAAGCGCATCCCTGCATTCTTCAACAATACCCGTTGACATTAGCACACGCTTATAGGCACCACGACCATAGCTTGTTCCCAGCTCATGGAGAAATGAAGTCATAGCTTGGGCAACCTCTGGGGGCTTGGGCCAAGATGTGGCACTGTTATCAAAATAAACATTCATCTCAAGGTCTGATTATTGATGTAGCTTTCGATAGCACCTCAACAATGGTGTACATATTAGAAACCTGTCCTATACCAATTTTATCACGTATTTGAAAGTAGTCGGCACAGGTACCGCAAATATGTATATAAACACCTTTATTTTCAAGTGCTTTCAGCGACCCCAGCACATCACTTTCGCAATGGGTAAGTAAAACACCGGAGTTATAGAACACAAGGTGGGAAGGAAGGTTCTCCGCTTCATTTAATGTATTTATAAAAGCTTTCATCAGTATTCTACCCAGGTCTTCCGGTCCGCTACCCATAGTTTCGGAGGTAACTGCAACCACATGTGATCGGTATGAGTTTATTGAGCAGGATGTTTCGGAGCTATTTGTTTGAGTTGCTGATTTTTTTGCCGTGACAAAAAAAGTATCGTCCTTTTTAGCGCAAACAGGCTGGGCTTTTAAATCCCGCAGAAATGTCATCAGGTTTTGCATACTGGTTTCACTATCGGTTGAGATACAAATACTTTCTCCAACCGCAGCTTTGTCGAGTGCCTGCTTTGCAAGTATTAGCGGCTGAGGGCACGCAAGCCCGCGAGCATTAATGGTAATCATAATCCTAATATGTTGGCTTTATTAATCAACTGGTTTGCAACTTCGGAAGCGCTTAATCTTTGCACATCAATTCTATGAATTGTATCAGCAGGGTGTTTACCCAGTGAATGCAGGTAAGCTTTATCGTAATACACTAGGGTTAATTCTGCAAAAAGTTTTAAATCGCCCTCGACCAAAGCCTTGGTTGCTTTTTTAAAATTATCGCCTCCCAGTTTTTCCGAAATTTTACCAAGAGCTTCATGTAACGCGGAATTATCAGCTTCGGAATAATCGCGTACCAATCTGTCGAGTCTGAATTCTTTATCGGATTCCACAAAAAACAGGGGACTTTGAAACATTTTTTGCCATAATTCGTCAGGAATAAAATTTTTTCCAATGCTTTTGCTTTCGTCTTCAATCCAAATTCTCTTTTTTTTATCGAAGCATTTTATCACTTCTGCAAGGTTGTTTTCGAACTGTTCGTTAGTACTCTGAGGCTTCATTCCAATATGTCCGAATGCCGATCCCTTATGCGATGCAATGCCTTCGAGGTCGACAACCTGCTCTCCTCTTTGTTTTAATTCAAATAATATTTCCGTTTTTCCGGTCCCGGTTTTACCTCCTACAATACAAAGTTTATTTACTTGGGCAAACAACTGCCTTATGTAATTACGATATGCTTTATAACCTCCCGACAGGCGTTTCACTTCAAATCCGGCTGAATGCAGTAACCATGTCATGCTTTCACTTCTCATTCCACCCCGCCAGCAGTAGATTATTGCCTTTTTTCCCGGAAGAAGTTTTTGTGCAGTTTTGAGCATATTTGACATTTCCGGTCCAAGTAACTGATAGGCTTTAAGAACAGCAGAGAACTTACCCGATTGCTTATAAATGGTTCCGATAATTACTCGTTCTTCGTTACTCATCAGCGGAAAGTTCACTGCTCCGGGGATGTGCCCTGCTTCAAATTCCAAAGGTGTGCGCACATCCAGCACAATCATTTGTTCAGCCAGCAGCAGGAATTCGTTTATGTCGATTTCATTTTGCATTACGCAAAACTACTTCAAACAAACGAAATATGTAATGTTTTTTTTTACTATTCCCAATTCCCATCAATCGAAGTAAGAAAATATGGAGCTATTTCACCATTTCAGCATAGTACTTATAGAACAACGGAATAGTCTCGATTCCCTTAAAAAAGTGCTCCAGCGGAAAGTTTTCATTAGGAGAATGAATAGCATCTGACTCAAGTCCAAAACCAAGCAGTATCGATTTTATACCAAGCACATGCTCGAAAGTTGAAATAATGGGAATGCTTCCACCACTCCGAAAGGGTACGGCCTGTTTACCAAAAGTATCGAATAGAGCTTTCTCTGCGGCTTTGTATGCGGGGTGGTCAACCGGGCATGCGTAACCCTGTCCTCCGTGCAAAGGAGTAACTTTCACACTTACATAATCGGGAGCAATAGACTTGAAATGTTTTGCAAATAATTCTGATATTTTATGGTGATCCTGATTGGGAACCAGCCGTGTTGATACTTTTGCATACGCTTTTGAGGGTAATACTGTCTTGGCTCCTTCGCCGGTGTATCCACCCCATATTCCGCATAAATCGAAAGAAGGTCGAATTCCTGTTCGTTCAGTAGTAGTGTATCCTTTTTCGCCTTTCAACGCTTTTACTTTCAGTGCTTTTTTATATTCCTCTTCGTCGTAAGGTGCCAATGCATACAAGTCGCGTTCTTTGCGAGAGACCTCCAGCACATCGTCGTAGAATCCAGGAATTGTAACCTTTCCGTTTTCATCCTGCATTTGGGCAATCATATTGCAGAGCACATTAACCGGATTTGCTACAGCGCCGCCAAACAAACCGGAATGTAAATCGCGACAGGGCCCGGTAACCTCAACCTCCCAATAGGAGAGCCCTCTGAGTCCAGTAGTAATAGTAGGTATTCCAGGACCAATCATACCGGTATCGGAAACCAAAATCACATCGGCTCCCAGCATTTCTTTATTCTCTGCACACCATTTTGTAAGCGACGGGGAGCCTATTTCTTCTTCTCCCTCAATCATGAATTTAACATTACAATGTAGTGTACCTGTTTTCACCATAATCTCAAAAGCTTTGGCATGCATAAAGCCTTGACCCTTATCGTCGTCGGCACCGCGAGCCCAAATCTTGCCATCTTTAATTACCGGCTCAAAAGGTTTTGTTTCCCACTTATCAACCGGGTCAACTGGCATAACGTCGTAATGTGCATAGACCAAAATAGTAGGCAGCTTTGGACTCACATACTTCTCACCAAACACAACGGGATTGCCATCTGTGTTGTATAGGTCGGCTTTGTCGGCTCCGGCTTGAAGTAACATTTGCTTCCAATATTCCGCAGCTCTTATCATATCGTTTTTATGCTCCGACAATGAACTGATCGACGGAATTCGGATAAGACCAAACAATTCGCTTAAAAACCTTTCTTTGTTGGCTTCGATGTAATTTTTTGTTGTACTCATATCAATGATTATTAATTATTTACGCGGAGGTTTAAAGGCAGAACTAAAATAAAAATGAAGTTGCACACCAACCACCTGATATTGCTTATTAAAGCTGCCATACAGCGATGTTCCAATACCCAGATCGTAGAAGAATTTCCAGGTAAACTGAAGCTCAGTGTGTGCACCTAAAGTATGAAAATAGGTGTAATATACAGTTCCATACGGATCGGTATAATTATATAAGGAGCCAAACGACCATGTGGGTCCTATAAAAAAAGCAAAATTAAAATGTATCTTTTCAATGCGTAAACCGGCACCTAAGTGCACATCGTTTAACCGCACCATAGGTCTTTTTAGAAAAAACTGATCGCTGCTGTAATGATATCCCAGATTAAAATACATAGCATGATAGCGGTGATGGTATCCCAGAGCAAAATTGGTTTGCTGTTTTCTGAGATTGGTAGCATACCCATATCCAACGCCTGCTGTGAACCAGTTACTGCCTGTTTTAAAAACCTTGTCGCCAACTTTAATCTGCGGGAACATCTTATCCCATTTCGAAAGCCCATCTGTTGGCCGGGTATCGCGTGGCTGAACCTGAGCATTCAATAAAACAGGCAGTGCACCAACAGCAATTAGAAGAATATAATATTTCAAGAGCCATGGCATACTTTTCAATTTTTCATAAAAATAATAAAAACGTCGAGAACGAAAATTTATTTCTTTAAGGATACTGCTGTTTTTATGTTTTCGGCTGCATAAACCAATTGGTTGTACCATTCTTCTCCATATTTGCGGATGAAGGCATCTTTTAAAAAAACATATAGCGGAATGCCTTTATTTTCACCCGTTTCTATGGCTGATTTGCATATATCCCAGGTATGATAATTCACTGCATCGTAGTATTTATACCGCGTAATCCTTACCGGGTACAAATGGCAGGACAAGGGTTTCCTGAATTGGGTTTTTCCCTGAGTCCATACCAACTCCAATGCACATATTGTAATACCCTGGCTGTTTCGTATGGCAAAAACACAGGCTCCTTTTCCATGAAGGGTATTTGTTACCAGATCACCTTCAGTATCGATTACAGCCACCCCCGAGTTTTGTATGCGGTTGCGCGCTTCAGCAGTGAGTATTGAAGTCACTTCGGGCAGGCATTGTTCAATTTCGTACTTCTCAGAGTCTTCGAGCGGGGCTCCGGAATCGCCCTGCACACAACAAATCCCTTTGCACAAGCCCGGATTGCAAGCAAATCTTTTATCGATGATATCGAAACTTACAAGAGTTTTTTCAATCTCTATCATAGCATTACTTCATTTGTACTACAGTAATTCCGTCACCGCCAAAGCGTATGTCCTCATCAGAAAAATATGCAACTTCTTTCACGCTTTTCAGTTGCTCGCGGATGGCTTTCCGAAGCACACCATTGCCTTTGCCATGCAATATCTTTAGCTGTGACACCCCAAGCACAATGGCAGTGTCGACAAAAACAGTGATTTCGGATAAGGCTTCTTCGGCTCTTTTACCCCGCACATCGATAGAGGGTTTAAATGTACTGCGGAGTTCGTTAATATTCTGATATAAAGAGCCTGCAGAAATACGGGTTTTAGGACTAGTTTCGTTATCGGGAACTTTCTCAAGCTTTGATTTTGCAACCGATGTTATCACACTATCGAATTGCACTACGGCATTCTCGCTGCCCATGTCAACCACTTCCCCGATTGTTTCGTGTCCCGCCAAACGCACCTTGCTTCCAATATGTATTTCTTCAGGATCGATATCAACAAACTCAAGCTCTTTATTTGCATATTGCTTAAACTCCTCTTCAACTGGGCTATCGGAATCAATTTTTAAAAATTCATCATTTTTTTCTGCTACATATGATTCAAGTTCCTGCCTTAGTTTGCGGGTTTTTTCTTTATCGGCATTAATTTCGCGAATGATGCGGATGGTACTTTCTATCTGACTGTTCATGTCCTTGAGAATCTGCCCCGCTTTTATTTTCGACTCTTCCAGAATTTTCTTTCGTTCGGCGTTAAGTTTTCTTATTTTTTCTTCGTATTCATGCATCTTTTGTTCGAGTTGCTTTTCTTGCTGTCTGACCACCAAACGTTTGCGTTCGTAGTACCGCCTGTCCCTAAGCGTTTTACGCATCAATGACTCTAACTTAGTAAGACCAGTGCCTGCCTTTTCTTTTGCATCGATTATAATTGCTTGAGGAAGGCCTATGCGATCTGCTATCTCAAGTGCGTACGAGTTTCCAGGAAGCCCTGCCTGAAACTGAAACGTCGGCTTCATCAGGTTGTTGTCAATAAGCATGGCACCGTTTTCAATGCCCTCTGTAGCCGAGGCAAATGCTTTTAGGTTGGTGTAGTGTGTTGTAACAATACCGCAACATTTTTTTTCGAGGAGTTGTTTCAGAATTGCCTCGGCTATTGCCCCTCCCTGCACTGGCTCAGTTCCGCTACCCAATTCATCTATAAAAATCAGGGTTCTTTCGCAGGCGTTTTTTAGAAAGAATTTCATGTTGAGAAGGTGAGAACTGTATGTACTCAAATCGTTTTCTATCGACTGTTCATCACCCATCTCGATAAACATCTTCTTTGCCATGCCCATACTTGTGTTTCCACCACAGGGAATCAGCATTCCGCACTGTGTCATATATTGCAGCAGGGCAACGGTTTTCATAGCCACACTTTTCCCACCGGCATTCGGCCCCGATATCAGCATAATACGTTGCTTCTCGTTCAGACTTAAATTCAATGGTATCACCCGACGATTTTCGTTTTTAAATGCCATCAGCAAAAGGGGGTTTTTTGCTTCGTGCAGTTCTATATTCATATCATCGTGAACCTCAGGTCGAATCGCATCCATTTCTATTGCCAATATTGCTTTCGCCCTGATGAAGTCAAGAATCACTAACATTCCGAACAAGCCGGAAATATCGGACTTATAAGGAATAATATCGGCTGTAAGCTCTTTTAAAATCCTTCGTATCTCCCTCTGCTCTTCCAGCTCAAGTTCCCGCTGCCGGTTATTCATACCAACTACTTCTGCGGGTTCGATATAACTTGTTTTTCCACTTGCCGATTCATCGTGAATGAGACCCTGAATCTTTCGTTTATGCGTAGTTTCAATTGGTAGCACCGTCCGACCATTAACAATAGTTGCCGAAAGGTCGCTGCTTAACCAGCCTTCTTTGTGAAAGGTTTCGAGAAGGTTGTTCAACTTGCTCGATATGAGTTTTTTATTGGAAATCAGCGAGCTTCTGACTTCGAACAGCGTTTTCGAAGCTTTGTCTTTTATCCGGCCATCGCGCGAAAATACAAAATCGATACGATCGTAAACAAATTGTGGAAAAACAACACCTTCAACAAAGCTGTAAAGGTTTCGGCAGGTATCTTTATTCGCCTTTTTAAAATAATTAAGAACATTTTTTGACTGACTCAACACATTGAATAGGTCAACGAACTCTTCCTGGGCTAGTATTATACCGTCTACACACAATTGTTTAAGCAAATGGCTTATATCGGGATATTCCGTAATACTCAGTTCACTGTGAAGCAACAAAATGGTTTTCATTTCATCAGTTGCAGCAAGTTTCCGTTTTATTTCATCTATATCTGCTAAAACCAGTCCGGTACCACACAATTCCTTTGCAGTTGTTCCCTTGCAGCGATGTGCCAACATCTCGCGGATTCTGCGGAATCCAATTTTATGTTCAAAATCCTCAGGGTAGTACAAAGCGGCAAATTTTTTGTTATCTTTATGCTAAAATAAACTCCAGTATCATGCGCAAAATTACATTATTATTAATAATTACAGGTATTGTCAACCTGCTTTATTCGCAAAACGACACGATTGATTCGCAGAATATGGACATTAACTATACACGCGAAGCCAGTTATCCCGGAGGTATGAACAAGCTCATAGGAGATATATGGAATTCTATGGAATTCACCCAAGAAGCCATAGACAAAAAGATAGATGAAACGCTGATGGTAAGTTTCGATGTAAACCGCGACAGTACAATCAGTGGTATCATCCTGCTTAATAATATTGGCTATGGTGTTGATGAAGAATTTATACGCGTTCTAGGCAAATACAAATTTCTACCAGCATTGGCACAAGGAAACCCAATAAAGCAAAATGTAATTATAAGCATTCCTATCCGCACAGGTCCGAATTCAAAGAAAAAATCAAACAATTAGCTGAGCCCTCTTGCCTGATTGATATTGGGGATGAGTTTCTTAAAATTTTGCAGGGCAATCAATTATAAACAGGAAAGCATGTGTTCAGACTATAAAAGTACTGAATGCTTAGTATTGACGGCAAACACTTTAAAGTGTAATATTCAAAAAAATCGCTTAATTTTGCACATTCAACAGTATCACATAATAAACTGTTGATTCTTGTGTTTAAAGAATACTATTTTAAGTAACGATGTTGAAGCGTTTAACAATAATATTACTTTTCATCTGTATTATTCTGCAGGTTTCAGGCCAACGAAGGCATCCCGAAAACCTGCCTAAACTCGATCAGCAGCTGGCCCATTTTGGTTATTCACTTGGCCTGAACTCCATGAGTTTTACAATACGACCATCAGCGGAATATTTTTTAATGGATACAGTTTATGCCATCGAAACCGGGCATTTTGTCGGGTTCAACATCAACATGATTGCCAACCTGCGATTGTTGGAATATCTTGATGTACGTTTTCTTCCCGGGTTAATTTTCGGTCAACGCAATCTGGAATACAAAATACTGGAAGACAGTATCTTTCGCAGACATACCATGATGATAGAATCGACGTTTCTCGATTTTCCGATCGTATTTAAATACAAGGCTGCCAGGCTGAATAATTTCAGACCTTTTGTTATTGCCGGGGGTGCATTTAGAGTTGACCTGGCTGCTCAAAGAAAAATCGACCCCGAAGAAATGCCTAAAATTAAACTCAGTCCACTTGATACATATTATGAAATTGGACTGGGAGCAGACTTTTTCCTTGAATACTTCATGTTTGGCATTGAATTAAAAGGGTCGTTTGGGATTTTCAATATGGTGAAATACGACAATACTGAATATACGCGTGCTTATAGCCGATTGAATTCGAAAATGCTGATACTTTCGTTCCATTTTGAGGGAGGAAAAATCGACAAAATTAAATGGTGGGACTAATACCATGAACCCAAGAGTAGTTGAAATACAGATGCAACTTCCACCTGAAGAAGCATACAATATTGGAACAATTAAATCAGCGGTTGCTAAAGAATCGGGCATTGATATTTCCCGCATATCGCAAATACGAATTTCGAAGCGATCGATTGACGCACGCCGTCAGGTAAAAGTACAGTTTACTGTAAGTTACACTCTCGACGGAGAGTTGCTTCCTGAGCTTGCCGGGCAGTGGGAGTTTAAAGACGTTCGCGTTTCGGACAAGCAGGTGATTATTGCCGGTTCTGGCCCAGCAGGGTTGTTTGCTGCTCTTCGGTTGCTTGAAGCAGGTATTTGTCCTGTAATTATCGAACGGGGCAAAGCTGTTGACGACCGGAATAAAGATATTGCACTGTTAAACCGTAATGAACACTTTGACCCTGAATCGAACTATGCTTTCGGTGAAGGTGGCGCAGGCACGTATTCCGATGGTAAGTTATATACCCGAAGCACAAAACGGGGCGATTCGAACCGTATATTGCAATTGCTACACCATTTTGGCGCAGGCGAAACCGTTTTTACAGATACGCATGCCCACCTGGGGACTGATCAGCTGCCTAAAATAATAAAAGCTATCAGGCAAGAAATTGAAAATCATGGCGGTAGATTTATCTATTCAACACGGATTACGGATTTAGTCATCAAAAATGGCAAAGTATGCGGAATTACTACCCACCTTGGCGAAAGCATCGTTTGCGACGCTTTGCTCTGGAGTACAGGGCACTCTGCCAGCGACAACTACATGATGCTGCAGCAGCACGGAATTGCCATGCAGGAAAAAGGTTTTGCAATGGGAATCCGCATTGAACACCCGCAGGAACTCATAAACGAAATTCAATATAAAAAATACAGTCATTCCACCTTTTTATCCCCTGCCACTTATTTCATATCGCAACAAGTGGAGAATCGCGGTGTGTATTCTTTCTGCATGTGTCCGGGTGGTCAGATTGTGAATGCATCCACCGCGACCGACAGCATGGTCGTGAATGGTATGTCGAACAGCAAACGAAATTCACGTTTTGCAAATTCAGGACTGGTGGTCGAAATCAGACCCGAAGACGTACCCGGGAACGACATTTTTCGGTTGTTGCACTATCAGCAGGAGTTGGAGCGCTTAGCACGAACCAATGGAGGCCCACCTATGAAGGCTCCGGCACAAGCTTTGGCAGACTTTGCAGCAGGAAATATTTCGAAAAATCTACCTCAAACGTCTTATTTGCCAGGAGTAATATCGTCGCCGGTACACTTTTGGTTACCTGCCGCAATATCGCTACGCCTGCAACAATCATTACGCTATTTCGGTAAGTTTATGCATGGCTTTGTCAGCAACGAAGCCATTGCGCTGGGGGTTGAATCGAGAACGAGTTCTCCGGTTAGAATTCTGCGTAATAACGAAACCATGCAGTCCGTAAGTCTTGAAGCCTTTTTCCCATGCGGCGAAGGAGCCGGCTATGCAGGAGGTATTGTATCGTCAGCTGTGGATGGCGATATGGCTGCGCAGAAAATTGCTGGATACCTTAACTAGAAAACTATGAGAATCGATATCATTACTGTATTGCCTGAATTACTTGAAAGCCCGCTTAATCACTCCATTATCAGCAGGGCGGTTAAAAAAGGACTCGCCGAAATACATGTTCACGACCTGCGAGAGTATGGTATTGGCAAGTACAGGCAGGTTGATGATTATGTTTACGGTGGTGAAGCAGGTATGGTTCTTATGATTGAGCCTGTTTTTAAAATGATTGAAAAACTGAAATCGGACCGCAGCTACGATGCAATTATTTATACTTCGCCTGACGGAAAACCATGGAAACAGAAAACAGCCAATCATTTTTCAACTTTCTCCAATATCCTTATTCTGTGCGGGCACTACAAAGGCATTGATCACCGCATAAGAGAACACCTGATCACCCACGAATTTTCTATTGGTGATTACGTGCTTACAGGCGGAGAATTTGCTGCTATCGTATTTGTCGACAGTATGGTGCGCTTGCTTCCGGGGGCCATTTCAGATGAGCAGTCGGCACTGAGCGATTCGTTTCAGGACGATCTGCTTGCACCACCCGTATATACCCGTCCTGCTGAATTCAATGGATGGAAAGTACCCGACATTTTGCTTTCGGGTAATCCCACCGAAATTGAAAAATGGAAAGACCAACAGGCACTCGAACGCACACAACAACTAAGGCCTGACCTATTGGAAGACTGAGTTGTTTTGGTTAATCTCTACCTTTAATTTTTCAACAATCTAATGCAACCTTTCTGCATAAATGTTAGTTATTGATATGTAAAATTTATACAAATAATTAATTTTACATGATCTGGTTTATTAACTGAAATTAGTTTTTCAAAAAATAGAAATAAATGAAAGTTAGACTCCTTGTTTTTATTGCCGTATTGGCTGTTTTATGGGGTTGCAATCACGAAAATGAACCCCAAATTTATACAGTCAGCGGTAAGGTTCAAAAAGGACCATTCACCACAGGCACAAACATTATTTTAAATGAACTAACTACAAGCCTGGCTCAAACAGGCAGGGCTTTTACCACAACAATGAGCACAAACGATGGCAGTTTCAGTTTAGGAAATATTGAACTGGAATCGGAACTTGCTCTTGTAACTGCTACCGGATACTATTTCAACGAGCTTTACGGAGAGTTATCTCCGGCAACGCTAACATTGAGCGCCATTACCAACCTGTCGGCAAACGGCACTGTAAATATTAATGTAATGACTCATGTAATACGGGCGCGAACCGAAGTGCTGGTTTCAACAGGGATGAGTTTTCGCGATGCCAGTGAGCAGGCGCAATCGGAGTTTCTTGCTTTTCTGAATGCAGCAGATTCGGGTTCGCAAAGTTTTGATGATTTGGATATTTCGCAGAATAACTCTTACAACGCCAGTTTACTTGCATTCTCGGTCATTTTGCAGCGATACACCAATAAAGCTCTGGAGAAACCTCAACTAACTGCAGAACTTACGCAGTTACTGGCAAATATTAGCACCGACTTTGCCCCTGACGGGCAGATTACGAATCAGGCTATCATCGACACCCTACTTTACAACATTTCGAACCTGAACCTTTACGACATTAGGGAAAATATAGCCCAACATTTTGCCGGATTAGGAATAACGGCCGACATTCCCGATTTTGAAACCTATGTTGATAAATTCCAGGAATTACATAGCCATTATTTATATCAGGATTTCTATTATCCGACAAATGCCTCTCCTGAACCCATTGTTTTTCCGCATGATGAAGTTCCCAACCTGCTTGCTTTGAACGTAGTAAATTTCACCTCACAGGCAACGTATTGCATCGCTGCAGTGGTGCCCTTATATTCGTCGTTGCGCATACAAATTACCTTCACATCAAATCCTTCCGGATTTACGGTTACACCCGGCACACATGGCTGGCATACCGAAAGGGACGGGAATGTACTGAACATGTATTCTCAAAGACGTAATACTCTCATGAGCTATATGGTGGGGTTTGAGGGAACAGGCTCTGCGCTGATTGAATACTTCGAAAACGGTGAAACATCACCTTCGTTTACAAAGACCATTACATGGCAATAAAAATCTACCAATGACGTATAAATAATTTGGGAATACTGTATGCAGAATACAGAAGGTGGCATTTTGTTAGGGAAGATAACCCTGCATTTCCGAGAAAGAACGCAAACTCCATCATGAGAAGGATGCTGCTGAATTGCAAGCCACCTCTTCTGAATTCTGTAATCCTGAGCCTCGGTCATCGAGAAGTCTAGATGCCGAAGGATGTCTCCTGTCTTCTGATTCAGTATCCCTCGTCATTTCATATTGCTTTTATTGCCCCAAAATTAGCCCTCAGGGCTTCTCAGATTTGTTTGTTGTTCCTGAATACATATAATTTATACTGACTTTTCAATTTTCCGGTTTCGGGCAAATCGGTATATAAACCATACATGGCAGACCCACTCCCACTCATTGAAGCGTAAACCGCTCCCATAGAGTACAATTCTTTTTTAATTTCTTCCAACACCGGATACGCATTAAAAACACTCCGTTCAAAATCGTTGATCAGCGTATTTTTCCATTCATGTATAGGTCGGCTGGCAATAGTAACAATACTTTTCTCACGGAGATAAGGTGCGCAGTTTTTATAAGCTTCTGCCGTTGATACATGGACATCCGGCAACACCAGAACCAGAAAGTATTCGGAAATATCGTATGGGTAATCAACCAAAATCTCACCTCTACCGGAGGCAACGGCAGCCGTATTCTCAATAAAAAATGCACAGTCTGAGCCAATAGACGACGCATATGAAATCATCTGTTCATGAGTAAGTTTTAGTGCGAACATATCATTCAGCATCCTTATAGTAAAAGCAGCATCCGACGACCCGCCTCCCAAACCTGCACCGGAAGGTATGATTTTATGCAGATGCACTTTTACAGGAGGAAGCTTGTGATGCAAACAAAGCATATCGAATGCTTTGCGGCAGAGATTGTCGCCTGAATCACAATCAAGAGGGATTCCGGAAACGCCCATTTCGAAAGGTACTTTTGCATTGCCGACAGGAAGTATTTCTAATATGTCGCACAAAGGAACGGGCAGCATCAGGGTTTCGATATCGTGATACCCATCAGGTCTTTTGCAGTTAATATGAAGCCCAATATTGATCTTGGCGTTTGGATAGCATATCATAGCTCAAAAATACGAAGAATTCAGGGTTTTGTTAGTTATTATACGATTTTTTTATAACTTTACATGAAATACTTTTTATGCCATCATCGGTAATCAGGTACTATTTTAAGGAAGACTACAGTTTTATGCAATCAACGCTAAGACTACTGGCATGGTTTGGATCAATCGGGCATTTGTTGTTTTATTTCGTATTACTATATCTCGTTGGCTACTGGGAGTCGCTACCGGTTAGAATTGCCGCCTCTGCCCTGTTTCTTAGTCTTTTGATCCTTCCAAAGCTGAGAAAATTCAATACATTCCATATTGTGTATTATGAGTTTGTATATACTCTTGTTTTCCCTGTGATGTTCCTTTTCTTTTTAGTGCAAAACAATTTAAACGCCTATTGGGCAGCATCGGTGCTTTTTTCAGCTGTATTGTATGGTTTTCTTACCCATCCACCCAAGGCCTTGCTTATGTATCCGCTTAGCATTGCCGTAACCCTGCTGGTACTTGTAAAACTAAACATGCTTAATCAACCGGTTAGCGAAGTTATTTTGATTCATTTCCCGGCGTATTTTATCATGATCCTTATCGGAATTCTTCAAACCCAGATTCGCTATGCCAATACGAAAGCCGAAAAAGAAAATGCGCGGTCCGAGAGTTTGCTAAGGAATATTTTACCGGAAAAAATTATTAATACCCTGAAAAATAACCCTGAAAATATTGCTGAGAAATACGAAGAAACAAGCATTCTGTTTGCCGACATTGCAGGGTTTACGCCTTTTACCGAAAAATCGAAACCAGAGGAAGTGGTCGAATTCCTGAACGATATTTTTACACGATTCGATGCCTTGTCGGAAAAGTACAAAATCGAAAAGATAAAAACCATTGGCGATGCCTATATGGTCGTCAGCGGAGCACCGGTTGCCTGTGCCAACCATGCAGAAGTAATTGCAGATATGGCACTTGATATGCTGGCTGAGATAAAAGAGTACAATGCAAGTCACAGTTCGAGTATCTCTATCAGGATTGGCATCAATTCAGGGCCTGTTGTTGCAGGGGTGATCGGTAAGAAGAAGTTTGCCTACGACATCTGGGGCGATACGGTTAACACCGCAAGTCGTATGGAATCAAATGGTATCCCTGGAAAAATTCAGATTACAGGTGCTACCGCAGCATTGCTCAACGGAAAATTCTTGGTCTCATTCAGAGGAGAACTCGATATAAAAGGTAAAGGTGTAATGAAGACCTATTTTCTCGAAGGCAAGAATTAATCCAGCTCCCAGAGCACTCCTATTATTGTAATCCCATTTTATATAAGGCCTGAAAATCGCCTGTAAATTTTTCACGATACAGAAAATAGAGCTGCCCATTATGTACTTTCAGATTACCAACCCATGCAAAATCGGGGATACTGATTTCTTTTCCGAGGGTTCCACTATGAATATATATCTGCCTCAGCTTGGTTTTTCCATTCTTCAGATATACTGCATACACGTTGCCGGTAACCTCATCGGTAAGGATCTGATTTTCGATGTACCGGTTATTCTGAAACTGAATTCCAACTTTACCCAAGAAATGAAAATCGTTGTTGTACCATTCAATTACAGAGTCGGTATAGTTTATTAACGCTATAGTGTCGCGCAATTTAATGGCAGGAGCAAATACCGAATCGAACATCATATCTTCGAACCGCAAATCAGCATCGCTGGGACCATTGCAGTTGCCCATCGAAAGAAACACTCCGTGAAAAACAAACATTTCATGTTTTACTTCATCAACAATTGTACGGAGCATTTCGTAGCTTTGGCTCAGTGTATCGGCATAATAATACATGAGTATCTGGTTTCTGTCGCTGTATTCGCTAAACAAAAATTTGCTGCCACTTTGTATAATGCAGGGTTGAACAATTTCAAGAAATTCTTTCTTAGGTGACGGATACAGCAATACTATGCTATCTGTATCAAAAGATAATTGAAATGCTGTAGCTGCTGTCAGAAAGTGAAGGTTCCCCATGCAATCCCTGAACAATCGTCCATCTGCACCAGCACAAAAAGTTGCCACCGTGTCGCCCTGCCCGTTTACCAGTACTAGCCACGGGTTGCGGTTTTTATCGTAACGATAGCAATACCCATAGTATAGTATCGAGTCTCCGATGAAAGCATAATCGCCTACATCAAGCATCATTCCGTAACTGATTTTCACTACCGGTCGAACTTCCGCAGCAGGAAGTATGGTAACCGATGGTTCAAATGCAACATCCATGGTAAACACACCCGAAGTTATTACCTGTTGTTGCTTAACATACCCAACATGAGAAAAAACAAGAGTATCGCCTTCGTTCACACGGATGCTGTAAGCTCCCGATGCAGCAGTGGTGGCACCATTTCTGAGGTTAATATTGTAAATGTTTACTCCATTTACAGGATTACCGGTTTCAATATCATAAATACTGCCCTTTAAAAGCACTGTATTTTGTGCAACAAGCAACACATTGTTTGTGAGCAATATTATTGGAACAAAAATTATGTAGGCATGTCGCAACCAGTTCATTTTTCAAACAGAATTATATAAAATTTTGCAATTCCCATGTCAATATTATTTGCCATCCAAATACTCATCATACAAGGCATCAAGTTCTTTTTGTGCCTGAGCACCATAATATCCGTTTTCCTTAACAATTTCTTCAAGTACTTTTTCGGCAGCAGCATATTGTTTTTCTTCCTTATAAATAAGGCTGCTGTACCACATCGATTCTTCGATAAATGTATTGATATCAGCATTAAGCAATGCGGTAAAACTTTCGATTGATTTTTTGTTATTGTTCAAATTGTAATAGCACATTGCTTTGTAGAAAATGGCGTTGAGGTCTCCCGGAAAGTGTTCTTCGATTATAATGAAGTTTTCGATAGCTTCCTGATACCTGCCCTGCTTATAAAAACCCAGACTTTGTTCAAGGAATGCCACGTAAGTATACGTAGCGTCGGCACCTGCAAATTCAATGGGGTTCAAATAATCAGCCTGCACTTTGTTGGCTGGAATGTTATTACTATTAGGTTGCCTGCGTATTTCGAAGCGGTAGTCAACCACTTTAAGCCCGCAGATATAAGTATATGGGTGATTCGACCGAAAGCGGTACAAATCTACAATATCAGGTTCTTTGGTTGTTTGCTGAATCACCATGGATTTATTTACGAAGAGTGGTTCAATGCTTTCGGAATGAGAGCTTTCCTTTGGTAATTGCAGCATTTCGCCCGTATATATGGTTTCTGCCTCAACCCAGGGAGCCACGGTATCAACTACAGGGATTACAAAGCGCGTTTCTCCTGTATTATTGGCCAGTTCATTCCCATGATTCGTATTTTTCGGAGGCACAGCTTTCCCCGACAATACGTGTATAATTATAAAAACAGCAACAACAGCAGCAGCGATACCGGAATACAGCAGCACCTTCGTCAGCCTCTTTAGCGTAGGTTTTACTTTTGACGGCATGCTAATAATCTCAACATCTTCGGGTAAAGCTCCGCTTTGCTGAAAACCTGCTATCGCATCCTTCAAAAATTCATCTTCTGTCAGGGCTTTTTCGAATGCAGCTTTTTCGTCTGCATTCATTGTTCCTTTGAGATAGCTTTCAATTATTTCGGTATGGTAATATTTATTATTCATAATTTTTTTCAATAAGTTTTTTAAGTTTAATACGACCGTTCTGCAAATGGCTTTTAACCATTTTAACAGAATAGCCCGTTTCGCCGGCTATTTCGGTGTACGATTTCCGGTTAAAATAAAATAACATGATACAGGACTTCTGCTCTGACGACAGGCGCTCAATTGCTGCCGCAAGTTTCTGGTGATGCTCCGACTCGGTTTCATCTGTCTCCGCATTTACACTTTCATGTATTTGGATATTATCGATAGCCAACTGTTCTCGTTTTTCTTTTCTGAGCTTCATCAAGCAATGGTTTTTCGTAACCGAATACAACCATGAGCTAAAATTTGTAATAACATGCAGATGCAATTTCGACATGAGCATTTCGAAAATCTCGATTACTGCATCCAGACTTTCATCGCGCGAATTGAAATATTTCAGGCAAACGCCATACACCATGTGAGAATACCTGCGGTAAAATTCGGCGAACACCATATCAGATTGCTTGCTGCCCAGCATTTTCAACAGATCCTGATCACTTAGGTTTCGCAACATGGTCATGAATTAATTAAATTGTGAAAATACTAAAAATCGTCTGTTTTACTTTCAACAGCTTTTCGTTCGTTCATGATATCGAAATAGCCTTTGGTAGTCATCATTACCACACCTCCGGTTACATCTCCGTACTTCGAAGGAATTCCTCCTGTGTAAATTTCCATTGAGCCGATAGCCAGCGAAGGTATCGAACTCATTTCGTCCCTAACTTTAACCCCATCGATGAAAACCGAGCTGCTGCCGGGGCGTGAACCGCGAACTACCATTTTATTCTCATAAATTTGGATCTCGGGACAAATTTGGCGTGCAACCATGATCGGATTCTTGGGACCCGGAAGTTTCACAATAGTTGCTGAAGGTATCGGAATAAGCGATGGGTTGTCTTTTTTAATCAGTTTATCGCCATAAATTACGACTTCCTTCTTCATTTCGGGTTTGATAAGCATGGTTACGTCGTCGAGAAAAGTAATCTGACTGTTGTATACAGTTACCCCTGTAACCTCTGTAACGCTGTATCCCACAAAAGAGAACTCAACGGTATAAGTTCCGGCATCGAGTGGCTTCAGTTTATATTCTCCGTCAAAATCGGAAGAGGTTCCTGCTATGGAAGACCCCGTTTTAACTACTACATTAACCATAGGCATTGGTTTGCCGTTCTCATCGAGAACCCTGCCGTGAATTGCGCTGCCTTGTGCCAATAAGCTGCCTGCCGAGATCAGCAGGATAGCTAAAATAATGATTGTTTTCATAATAATGTTGTGTTTGGTGTTGTTTTACCGATAGATGCTATCAAATGAGTAAATTCCACGCAATCACAAAATAAAATTTTTAACCACAGGCATATGGTTGTTATTAAGCAAGTTTGCAATTAGCAATCTTCAAAATTAATTTGTTTATGGCTGCCATCGCAACCGGGCATCTTCTTCGATTTGCCACACCGGCATATACTTTTGGGTTTTCCGGCATACACTTCATTGCCGTTGCTATCGAACAACCGTACTTCTTTGGGAAGTATAAGAGG
>JAGOLH010000113.1 GCA_017994175.1 Bacteroidales bacterium
TTTTTTGAGCAATGACCTCGATACATTGCCTGCCAATTATCTTGCCTCGAAAATTCGACGCAAAAAACTGGTATACGACAGCCATGAATTGTTTACGGAAGTACCAGAACTGCAAGGCCGGCCACGCGTAAAAGCATTCTGGGAACGCATCGAAAAACGAATACTTCCCAACATTAAATACAGCTATACAGTGTGCGAAAGTATTGCAGCTTACTACAATCAAAAATATGGAATTGAGATGCATGTGGTAAGAAACGTTCCCACTAAAAAAGAAATTCAGATACCTTTTCATGAAAGAGGAAATGTATTTATTTATCAGGGAGTTTTAAATAAGGGTCGTGGACTCGAGATGCTGATTGAATCCATGGTTCATTTAAAAGAATACCAGTTGATAATTGCCGGCAGTGGTGATATCGAAGATAAGCTTAAACATATTGCTGCTGAACACAAAGCCGATAATGTTTTGTTTGCGGGAAGAATCCCGCCTGAGGCACTTCATGCACTTACCTGTAAGGCAATTCTCGGATTTTCGCTCGAAGAAGATTTGGGACTGAACTACCGATTTGCTTTGCCCAATAAAATTTTTGACTATATTCAGGCAGGTGTGCCGGTGATGGTAAGTAAATTGCCGGAAATGGAAAAGTTAGTTACACTATATACTGTAGGTCAATGTTCATTAGCAACCACAGTACAACAGTTGTCCGGTGAAATACAAAAAATAATAGGCAATAAATCTTATAGAGAATTATATCATCCGAATTGCCTTAAGGCTGCTGAAACTCTGCATTGGGGCAACGAAAAACAGATACTCACATCATTGTTTGAATCCATCAAATCCTAAAAATTGTCATGAGTATAACCGAAAAAGACATCACTGTCAACAGTTTCTCGCTTACAATATGCGGAATGTTCCGATACGATAAAGCAGCTTTTTATTCACGCAATGATATTGAGAATTATTTTGTTCCATGGCAGCACCGCCTTAGCGAAAGACAGCGCGAACCAACGAGAAAGCACCTACTGAACAGTTACTACGATAGTTTCTTAAGTAACATGTATCCCGAAGTTCTGCATGCTGAAATGTTTAACAGCGCAAGCCGTGCCAATGTTTTGAATCATTTCACCGACAAACAGCTCATCGAAAAACCCACAGATTATGAGGCTATCCATTGCGAATTGCAAGACCGACTTTCCGATTTTTCGATGAAATTTTCATATATCGATGTCTATCTGTTTCCTGAACAAACAGGTGTATTCAGCATTAACATTGTTTTAGAGGGCAAACCTGACTTGGCACAAATAAGTAACTGCATGTATCTGATTCGTCAACCCTCGGTGCTTCTTTGCATTAATGGTGAACACAAACCATTATATAATTTTATCGAAGATGAAATTATAAAACCAATCAACGGAGCCAGCGACTGGACTGCCTATAACCCCCAACTGAAGTTGTTTAGCTTAATAGACATTGCTAACAATATTGATACCGGTGATTTGCATGCAATGCTATATGACTTGGGCAATGTTGCGCGATTAGGAACAGCAGCTGGCAACAATGAATTTTCACCATCAAAAACATATTACAACGACCTTATCGAAAACCATACCATTTCGGTTTATAATAACTGGGCCGCTTTGGCTTTGTACGACACATTCACACGTATAAGCATTAACTATCCCGACACATACAGAGCATGGGAAAATGAATATTTTAACATATACGTGCATTGCCTGCATCTGAAGTTTTACATGTACTACACCAATTCACAATTGAGCGATATTATCAATGTTTCGAAGCGCACCAAGGCTATCCGGAACGAATTTATTGCATTTCTGAACAAATACCAACACATTCAAATTTCGTATAAGTTTCTGCCCGACAAAATTAAAGACCGTTTGTTTATTGCTCTTGACATTCCTTCGGAAACAGAACATCTTGAGCAAAAAGTACAGCGCATCAACGAGCTATCGCAAGAGGCAAAAATGGAATCGAGCAACTTAATCCTCTATATCATTGCTTTGCTGGGCATTGTGCAGTCAATTGTTGCCTTTTCCGACTGGTTTGTAAAACTGGGGATTTCAGATAAATTTGTCTATCCCAATGGAAGCCTTTTTTTCAGTGTATTACTGGTATCGTTAATAGGTGCGATTTTTTTAATTCGTAATAAGAAACGATAATTAACCGCAATATGAAAACCAAAAAAATCATTTATTTCGGGCTGCTTGCTTTTTCGGTTGCAGCATTAGTTTCAAGCATACTTATTAACCCCGACCGTTTTGCTATTATTATTTTGCTGACAATTATTTCTGGTATTGTATCAGCAACGGGTTTAATAAATGTTTATGCTCCTACAAAAAAGTCTTTTAAAATATCGAGATTAATATTCTTCTCTGCGCTGGCAATACTAATTACATTGATAATTATTTCTATTTTTTACGAAAACTCACTTACAACCTCGATAGTCATTGTAAGTGCCCTATTATTAATCTTTTCAGCCTTATCAATGATTGTATACAAGCAAAAAACCGACTTATTTGTTTTAATATCAATTATCATTTGTTTATCCGGCTTTATTTTTAAAACCTACCATTTCCCCGGAGCATCAATTTTAATGATTACCGGATTTGGTATTGGTGCAATACTGAACATGCAAATGATTCATTATAAGATTACTTCCTACGAAAGTCACATTAATGTAAAATTGAATTTTTTCAAGAATTTCATCTGCATCACACTGTTTATAAGCTATTTTGCCACAATGTTCCGTTTTCAGCACTTCCCCTTTGGCAGCTTACTCGAAATAGTCAGTCTGGTGGCAATAATCATTACGATACTTTCCTTTGCCTTTCTGTTGCCAGGTTCAAACTTTATTGAATGGACAAAACAACATAAACTACTATTTTACAGAGGCTTACTGATCCCTGTCATTTTTTTCGCAAGCTTGCTATCACTTTCTTATGTTTTTCCAGAAACCTTCAGCCAATTGTTCAGCCAAAACTCAAATAAAGACGAATTTTTCATGACCCCATATGAAATTCCTGAATAATATTAATGCATAAATATTTGTGCATCAAATACAAGTTCCTTCAAATACGAAATATCAACCGGATATTGATATAATCTGTTTTCATCAATTGTAAGCAAGTGTTTTCCGCTTGGAGAAAACTCGGGTTTTCTGCCATCGAAGGTAAACAAGGGAAGCGCATAGGACCTGTCGTAAGTACTAATGAGGACTGTTTCGTTATGGTCTTCAACCTGCAGCGCAAATAATTTTCCATTGTCGGTAACATCAATTGACGAATAAATTGTATCTCCTTCCAGCTCAGGAATAAACCAACTTGAAAAAATAGCGTTTTTATACCGCTTTATTGTGCCTTCAGCAACGCTATCAATGCTCATACCTGATAAAACAAAATCGCGATTTATCGTTGCAGGGTCGAAAGTCTTTAATGTTCCTGCGTTTCCATACCGGTTGATAATTATTGCTGATTTTGTTTTCGAAAATACTGCCCGGTAAACAGGCGACATCTGCGAACAGGCATATATACTTCTGTCATCGTTCAAATAGCCATGTTCTTCTCCGGTTAAGCGCCACATCCGAATTGTACTGTCAGCAGACGCAGTCAGAATATAATTCGATTCTTTGTTGAAAACAGCACTCCAAACGATGTCAGAATGACCCTTAAGAACGCTTCTCTTGTCGTATTTCTCAGTCTTTTCGTTGTATTTCCAAATCTGCGCTGTTGCATCTTTCGAAGCTGTTACCAACCATTTTGCATCTGGTGAAATGCAAACCGAAGTAACTGCGGCCGAATGGGATGACAGTTTTTGTAACATTTCCCCATTACGCTTATCATAAATCACCACACTGCTATCGGCCGAAATACATGCAAGATGGTGTTGCGCTGGTGCAAAACTAAGCATATCATGGGTATTAATTAGCCCTGATTGGGTTTGCAGCGCAAATATTTTTTCACCATTAAGCGTAAAGAGAATTATCGAATCCTGGGAGCTTACACATGCAACATATTTGGCGTCATTAGACATTTTCAACGAGACAATACCTGCATGACAGCTGATTTGGGTTTTTACCTGACCATCTGTATTCCAGATAACAATGGTCGAATCGGCCAGATAACCATAAATATAATTTCCTTCTTCGGAATAATGCGCTTCACAAATTTTTGATTCGCAGGGTGTGAATGAGAAACTAAGTCTGTCATTTCCGGTATTTTTGAGAATTTCGTTTCGCCATCCATAAAAACTATTGATTACAGCTTTTTGAGTAAATGCCGTGGGAAATTCTTCGTGTGCCTCGACTGCACTGCTAAATGCAAGTTGGTAATTACCATGGTTACCCAAGGCAAACAATGCTTTTTTCTGGGACTCTGTCTTTTTCACTTCGCGTCTAACGTAAATAGTAAGTAATGTAAAAACAAGGGCCAGCACGACTACCGAAAGAGCGGTAATACGGTTGAGCACTTTGCGGCGTTTAACAATATCACTTTTGCTGGCTTGAATAAATGCTGAGAGCTTATCATCAAAATGCAGGCTACTTTCGTAACGATCAAGGTATTTCAGATCGGATACTCCGAGTAAAACGTTTCGTTTTTCGTAAATGAAATACGCATTCTCAACAAACTGCCTCACTTCGAACAATTCTTTTTCAGCAATACTAATATTTTCGAATATTTTCTCTGCCAGCGCATCGTGGCGCAATTCGTAACGCCCGTAGTTGTCGCGGTCGCGCAAAATACGCAGGTTTACAAAATGATTCAACAGGGTTGTAAGTGTTTGCGATTCGATGG
>JAGOLH010000048.1 GCA_017994175.1 Bacteroidales bacterium
GGATTTCTTTTGCCAACTGGTCGGCGGTGCTGGCAAACAAAAAGTGGGTGCCCGTGCTGCGTGCCAATACTGCAAGTGCCCGTTGTTCTTCGGGACCGCTGCGGTACGACAACATATTGGCCGCTGCACCGCTGTTGCAGGCATCAATCACAATAAACTGCTTATCGCTGGGTATGTCGCGCGAAAACGCCAGCAGCTCGCTGTTGCTGATAGCCTTTGCCTTCAGTTGATCACCACTGAATATGTTGGTTACGTCGGCGCTTACCAGATAGAACTGTGTGTTGCCGTTTTCGTTGATGGCTATGCCGTGGCCGGCATAGAAAAACACAAATACATCCCAGGGTTTTGCCTTTGCCTGAATCTGAGATATTGTTTTGGTGATGTTGTCTTTGGTGGCATCGCGGTTCAGTATTACGTGATTCTCTACCTTGCCATACAAACTTGCCGAACCAGCTTTCAGGTTCGATGCAAATGCGTCAGCATCGTTCACTGCATAGTTCAGCCGGTATTGCGGATTCTCGTAGTCGTTGATGCCTATCGCAACCACATACAAGTTGGGAGTTTCGGTAATGCGGCCTGTGAAATTCATCTTTACCGTGTCGGCTATTTCGGTGCGGTCGTTGTTGAATACCGATACGGTAATGGTGTTGATGCCGGGGGTTAAATCTACATTGAATTCCCTGGCAATGCTCGTGCCCGGTGTATCGTAGCCTACAGCTTCGGAATGTACCAGTTTGTCGTTACGGTACACCCTTACTTCGCTGATACCACCTCCATTGTCGGTAAATTCTGCTTTAACTTTCAGCTTGTTGGACTCGCTGCTATGCACCATTCTTGCCCCGCGTGAATTATCGGTACCCGGTTCGGTGATCTTAACACTTGCATTGGGTTTGCGCTTGTTGAAATCAACCCGCGACTGCTCTATGCTCTCACCCCTGAGAATGCGCTGCAACAGATTGGGGCGGTAAAATTGCTCGTAGTAAGCTTCCAGAGGAATAATGTCCAGCCCCTGCACATAGTACAAATACTTCAATGCTTCAGGAGTACCATCGAAGTAGCCTTCGGGGGTTACTACCACGCTTAAACTATCGCCTACCGGGTAAATAGCTGCCAGTTGTTTTTGGGTGGCGATGTCCCAATAGATGATGACGCCGGATTCATCGGCTGACACGATTTTAGTGGTGTCTTTTAATATAGCGCCTATAACAGGTGCATTATGACCGGAAAAAGTAATTGCATTTAATGTTTCAAAATCCCATAATTTAATTGTCTTATCATAGCTTGTTGTAATTATGCTATTATCCAAAAATTCATGTGAAGAAATTCTGTCTTTGTGCCCCCTGACACTTCTGATTATTGATATTTTCTGATTTATAATTTGCCATTGTACAATGCTTTTATTGTCGATTGTAGCAAGATTTTTTCTTCCATACTCAATATTGAACCAAATAGGTTTGCCCGAAATATAACCGATGTGTTTTCTTCTTTTGGAATCAATTACTATAGTTGTCTGATTTGATTTTACAAATAGAAAAGTTTCGTCATCAGGCATAGCATAAACATTTTCAATATCTGCAACATCCCTAGGGGTGAATTCATAAGTTTCTATAATATTTCCGCTTTGAATATCCCAAAACTTAATTGTTCCATCAATTGAAACAGAAATCAAGATTTCGCCACTTCTATCAAATGTAACAAAAGACACATAATCGTTGTGTCCATTTAAAATACATCGAATTTGTTCACTTTGCACATCCCAAACTAAAATACCAAAATCACTATATGCATACATTGCTGACAGGCTTTCAGTCGGTAAATCCCAATTTAAAATGCTTCTATCGCTGTACGCCATTGCTAATAGGTTTTCGTTCGGAGAAAAGCAAATATCATTACTTGTTCCTTGTTTCCAATGCTGATCGTCAAGCTGAAATTCTTTTACAGAATTTCCGGACTCAACGTTAAAAATTTTATAAGATTGAGAACCACATGATGCTAAATACTTCCCATCATAGCTAAATAGGATACGTCTCACATAATTATCATGGCCCTTAAATTCTTTTGACATAATACCTGTTTGCACCTCAATAAGCTCGATGGTATTAGAGTTGTTCACTTTTGCAATCAGCGTACCGTCGGGAGAAACATTATCATTCCAGCCAAAGTTATCGCTTGAAACACCATCTAAATGATTGATAAAATTGCCATTTGTAACATTCAACAATTTCAGCTCATCTGAAGCTGTATGCATTGCAAGCATATCAAATTGCTTAAAATATGAAACAGAATTAACAAAAAATCCATTCGATTTATTATTATTCAGAGGAATGTTGTTTTCAATATCTTTTATTTCGATATTGTTGTCAGCAATTTGCACATAGCTCATAAAATCTGGTGATATAAAGCCTTCAAAGCCATCGTAGCTTTTACTATCAACTTCTTTGCCACTTATCAAATCCCAAAGGGCAAAACTATTTGCAGAGATTTCTGCAATAAACTCACCATTTTGTGAAAAGCACAAAGATCCATAATTCTCTTTAAGATTGAAATTATGTATTAAACTGTCATTTTGTAAATCCCAAATTTTTAAGGTACCGCAACTGCTCTTTGAAGCCAATTTTTTACCATCCGGCGAAAAGCACACATAAAAAAAATGTTCAGTATTACCTTGGATAGTATTTATTAGCATTCCATTCTGAACATCCCAAAGTTTAATAGTTGAATCATCGCTCCCTGAGGCCAACAATTTTCCATCGGGCGAAAAACAAACAGAGTTAACAAAATTTGTATGACCTGAGAGATTTAATAGAAGTGCACCGGTTTGCACAGCATAAAGCTTTACATCATTATCAGAATCAAATACTATTTTCGTACCGCAAGGGCTAAAACGGAAAGAGTAATAATCCTCAGAATATGTCCACAACAAATTTCCGTTCTGAACATCCCAAAGTTTACAATAAGCATTATCATCAATAGTTGCAATGTATCTTCCATCGGGTGAAAATGCAATCGATTCAAATGAACCATTGTTCTCTCCAAATGTACGTAACAAAACACCTGAACATACATCCCACAAATTCATTTCTCCTGTTTCATCTGCCGATACCAACAGCCTACCATCTTCAGAAAAACTAATACAAGAAATCTCCTGATGCTGTCCGGCAAATGTTTTGATTAAAACTCCACTCGGATAATCCCAAATCTTAATAGTGTTATCGTCGCTGCATGATGCCAATAACTTTCCATCGGTTGAGAAACACACACTTTTCACTCTATTGTTATGCCCAATCATCGTAGTTAA
Organism: Bacteroidales bacterium; assembly: GCA_017994175.1. GTDB lineage: Bacteria > Bacteroidota > Bacteroidia > Bacteroidales > ML635J-15 > JAGOEF01. Next base: position 3,299 of record JAGOLH010000048.1, read on the forward strand.
AACAGGCTTAATCGAAGATAAGGTATCTGCATTTTGGCTTATAAGTTCTGTAACAATGTTGGTTTGGTTTCTTAACTTAGCTATTGTATAGGGAGTATATCCTTTAGCATCAGGCTTGTTCATATCAGCTCCCATTTCAATAAGTTTTGCAGCAACATCTGTATTACCCAACAATAAAGCATATACCAAAAGTGTTTGTTCCTCACTATTCGTTGTGTTTACCAAACTTTTATTAGAATATAATAATTTAAGAACTTCTGTTTGATTGTCTTTAATTGCATTGTGAAAAATGGTTTGGCCATTGCTGTCTTTGGTATCAACGATTAAAGGTTTTTGAGTAATCAAATGTTCCAGACTTGTAAAATCTTTGGCCCAGTAATTCAAAAATATCTCGTGATCGGTATTTGCAAGTAGTTGAAGTACATCTATACTTGAAAAGTTTCGGGAAATTTCTAAAGCCGACAACCCTTCGCCATTCCATAAACTTGTATCGGCACCATTCTTTAATAGCAAAGAGACAAATTCTGCATTATTGTTCGCTGCAGCAATATGCAATGGGGTCCATCCTAAAAACTCCATCTGTGTATCTATACGCTTAGGAGATTTTGTCCTAATATTAATATTTGCTTCATTTTCAATTAGGAATTTCGCCATCTTGTAAGAACCATTCTTTGTTGCCGCATAATGCAAGGGTGTAATTCCTTCGCCGTATTCCATATCACATGTAGTATTAATGTCGGCTCCATTTTCAAGCAATAAATCCACCATTTCAAACTCATCATTATACATCGAAATACACAATGGTGTTACATTGTATTTATTTTTCACATTAATCTTGGCACCATTATCAATAAGCAATTGAGTAATTCGGAAATCTGATTTTTCTACTGCAATATGCAAAGAAGTTTCACCGGTTTTTGTCGTAGCATTCACATCTGCGCCATTATCAATGAGAAGTTTCACTATTTTGCTGTTACCAATACATTTTATAGCTATATGTAATGGAGTGAATCCGGCGCTCTCTCTAACATTTTTAGAAATCTTAGCATTCACATTTGCGCCATTTTCAATGAGCAGTTTTACGATTTCATATCCATTATTATTCTCAACAGCAAAATGCAAGGGAGAGTAACTTTCCTTTTTCCTTTCGTCTCCCCCAAGCAAGCGAACTCTGCGATATCTAGGCTCTTTCATTTTACAAGTTAGTGCATTCACATCGGCTCCTTTTTCGATGAGGAGTTTGGCGATTTCCAGCCCATCTTCATTTGCCGTCGCAAAATGCAAGGACGTGTATCCGTTTTCATCTTTCACATTCACATCCGCTCCGTCATCAATAAGCCTTTTCGCTTCTTCGTAATTGTTGTTTTTGCAGGCTTCGAGGAGTTCGATATCAATACTGCGCTGTTGTGAAAACACTGATATTGATAGTATCAGAAAGACTATACAAACGATTGGGTTCTTCATTATTGATGATTAATTATAGGCTAAATTTATAATAATTATTTTGATTTTTTTAAAGATAATATGTACACTCTCTCCTTCAAACCCCACAAAAATACTTAATCAAAAAAAGCCTCCCAAACCGTTTTCCACCATCACAAAGGCAATCGGGAAATTGAAATAGTGTTGAGTTTGTTTGGGTTTATAGAACTAAAATTCTACATTTTTTTCACAAAACATCAACCCAAACCCAGCCCGAAATACCAATACCCAAGGTAGTGGTGATGCTCACCGAAACCAGAAAAGTCCCTGCCTGAGCATACGTGTGCTGCAGGCTTTCTGTAGCCAAACTGCCATCGCCATAATTCACCTGAATTTTGTTGTATTGTAGCCATGGTTTGTTTAGCACAAGCTTACGACCATCAATCGATTTGGCAGAGGCAATGGGTTTATTGCTGCAAAGTAGCGCCTGCACCTGTGCGCTTTCTATACGGTAAGTAATACCAGCCATTTGCAACTTTTCGCTGTGGGGGCGATACAGAAACCGAATCAGCGTAAAAGCATCGGCGGCAGTCTGATTCTGATAGCGATTCATTTGTTTGCCAACCGCTTCAACAGATTTTTTATTGTTCCAGTCGGCATTGCGCCAGCGGGGCATCAACAGGTTCTCAACCTCGTCGAAGATTTTTCGTTCAAATGGTAGTGTAAGCTCCTGCACTCTCTGCCATGATTTTTCTTTTGTATGCAAATTGTCGGCATACCATGCGAAGTTCTCTTTTTCGTTTGCGGAAGCAGTACAATGCGGAGGCAATTTATCCGTATCGTTTTTTACGCCGAGAATCCATACCGGCAAAGCTACCGAGAAATCACTATGCCCCATTACCGCCCAAAACACGGCCAGCAATGGATTTTCGCCCTCAAGCACACCCTGCACAATCATTGTTGAACAGTTTGAGTCGGGTTCCGAAACAACTGAACGCCGTAGCACCATGTGGGCAAAGTTACCTGCCTGCGGGTTATCACCCTGAAGCAGCTTGAGTATAGAAACACCCCCCGGCTTCAGGGCGGCCATATTGTTCATTGCATTCGAAAAACGTCCGGCACTGGCAAATGCCGTAGCTCCTTCCACATATTCGCCTGTAGGGGCATCGCTCCAGAATTCGTTGGCGCGGCAAACAATTCCATACATGTTCGTATTTTTGCCATACTGGTATTTCACATTTTTTCTCACAGGGTCAGTGGCTGAATAAACGCGCACTTTACACGTGGTTTTATCGCTACGGTGGTATTCGAACTCCGCAGCTTTACCACCGGCATCCATTACACCGTAGTTGTTTTTAATGGTCCATGTTGCGTTTCTCTCGTCGTACACGCCGGGGCAAGATTTAAGGAAGTTAAAGAACTCGCTGAAAGAGCGTATATGGCACAACGGATATATCATAACAGGATCAGTGTTGCCTTTCACCACATTGCCAACCACAGTAATGCCTATCGAAAAGCCTGCTTCGTTGAGTCCCATCATGGGATTGAGATAATTCGGATGCTCATTGGTATTGCTTCTGATACCAAGAAAAGCATAAGTATCGGGTTTGCCGTTGCCATCTTGATCGGTGTCGGGAATTCCATCGTTGTTGGTGTCGTTATCCCAGAAAATCAAGCGGTTGGTGCCTGTCCACATACGCAATTTCCAGTGAATGGGGCGACCATCGTGGGTGAACTCACCGATGATAAGCCCCTCGGTGCAGGGACGGGTTAACAAAGGTATTAGCAGAAGAGCAGAGAAAATTAATCGTTTTATATTCATCCTGAAAAGTATTAATAAGTCATTCGTTCCAATTCGTTGCCATTAGAATCGTATTCCACCCACTCCCCTTTTCTCTCGCCGTTTTCGAACCGGCCTTGCTCCTTAATTTTCCCGTTTTCGTAGTAGAATTTCCATTCACCTTCCTGAACACCGTCAACCAGATTTCCGGTCATTTCGATATTGCCGTTGGGGTAATACACTTTCCAGATGCCCGATTCCAGGTCGTTAACAAAAGTGCCTTCCGACATCATCTTGCCGTCCACATCGAAATACTGCCAGTGACCATTTTTCGCATCATTGGCATAATAGCCAACTGATTCCGGTTTTCCGTTCTGATAATACGATTTCCATTCGTTGGTTTTTACGCCTTTGGTAAATTTACCGCAATACTGTAATTGCCCGTTATCGTGATACAGCTTCCATTCACCGGTTTTTACATTGTTCTCTACCATACCGATCGACTCGAGGTGACCGTTTTCGTGATAGAATTTCCATTCGCCGCTAACAACACCATTTTCGAAATTGCCGCTTGACATAAGTTGCCCGTTTTTATGATAAAATTCCCATATACCGGTTTCCATATCGTTTTCGTTGTATGCCCCAACCGAAAGCAATTCGCCGGTTTGGTAGTATTTTTTGATAGGTTCGTTTTGTGCTGTTAAACCAATCGAGGTTATTACAAAAAGTAGAAGCAGATACAGTGTTTTCATACTAATTTAATTTGATTTCGCATATTTACTCAACTAACACAAAGGCTGCCCAATAGTAGGGAGGGTATTTTTTACGCATTTCCTGCTGGGTGTTTACAAAAGCCTGATTCACATCGAGTGTCTGGGTAAGATTTTGATAGAGGAGGGTCATAAATTCAGCGGTTTCTGTGTCGGCAACTTTCCAAAGGCTCATAATCAGATAATCGGCTCCTGCCATTTTAAATGCCCGCTGCAAACCATACACTCCCTCGCTGCCTTTCACATCGCCCAGGCCGGTTTCGCATGCCGACAGCACTACCAGTGAAGTTTTATTGAGGTCAAGGCACGACACTTCGAAAGCCGTAAGAATGCCATCACCTTTTCCACTGTAGGGAGGGAATCCACTCCATGTAGTATTACCCCCGGCCATTATCAGTCCCGATCGTACCATAGGGTTTTTCGACACAGAGAAACGAAGACCTTGCTCCATAGTACCATAGGCAGTCTGTGGAAAATAAAAACCGTGGGTGGCAATGTGAATTACCTGAACGGGGTTGCTACTGCTCTGGGCCTTGAATATATCTTCAGTGCCATTATCGGCAGTAATAATCTGATATGGGAAGGTGTTTTCATCGAAAATTTTACCAATCTGTTCTATTTCTTCCAGTGTGCCGGGAAGGTATGTCCAGCTTTCACCCCTAGAATTGGATGGTATATATACCGACCGATTTTTATTTCGATTTACAACAGTGCTATCAATGTTGCTTTGCTGCGATTCGTCGAACTGCATGTCGAAATTGATACCGCCGTACAGGTATGCCCAGATTTCATTGCCTGCTGGCTTTCGGAACGAACTTCGGGTTTCGTAAGCCAGCGAAGCGGTAGATGCACAATAGTGCAAGGTATATTTATCGCAGAGGAAAAGGCTATCGTTGTAAGGTAATGCCGAAAATGCAATACTGTGGAGCATGCCATCGGGAGCATAATATACTGTTTTAATGCCTTGTAGGTATTTTTCCAAAGGCTGCCAGAGGAGCGAGTAGAGTTGTTCGGAATAATCTACATTACGGTAGGCAGAATCAACAAAGGTGACACCTCTGTTACTACCGTACAATGCATCAATAATAAGAAAGTTCGTTTCGGAGCCCAATGCCAGTAAAATGCGTTGCAGTTCATCCTCACTGAACATAGGCAGAAGCAATGGCTGTTGGCAGTTTTTATCAACGATTAAAGCGCAGTATATCACCGAATCAGTAGCATTATCCACAATGGCAGCATCGAAATTGTGCCAGTTGAAGTGAATAAATTCTATGGCAACTTCATCGTGTTTTAGGTTCTTTTGCACATCTTTCCATGAATAATCCTGAATTTTATTAAAATCGGAAAACAACTGTGAACTTTTCACAAGCTCCTTTTCTATCTCATTGGCTTGTTGTTCCAACTGGCTGGCTTCTTCTCCGGCGGCGTATTTATCGGCAATCATATTTTTTGTTAAAATCCAATTCTTGTAGTTTTCGATAAGTTGCCGGTCGCCTGAATTGTACACTGCATTGCGCATTGAGGTGGATGATTTCAGAAGTATGCCTTTGTGCTTCATAATATTGTCGTATGCCATCGCCGATAATCCGGGGTTTTGCAGGTTGCGGAACAAGCAATACGAATAGAAATTCATAAAATCTCCGGAAAGCGTATTGAAATAATTTGCCTGTTCTTCTTCGGCCATGGTGGCAAAATTCGACATCATCAACTTATTTTGATGTTGCAGTATCTGAGGGATATAGCTATCAGCCGCATTCCAGTTTTTTTCGTAAACCGCTATTTTATTGAGCATTTTCAGGCAATCGTATAACGCAGTCGGTTCGTTTTTCTTAGCGGCTTCGGTATAGGCTTCGTTGGCATATTTTTTTGCATTACTAACATCCTGCATATTCAGATAGCTCTGTGCGAGTCCCAATTTTGCATCGTAATTTCCATAAAAAACGCCTGTTTTACTGCTGGTTTTTATACTTTTATTGTAATATATTATCGCGTTTTCGTAATCACCCTTATTAAGATAGGCTTTCCCCATGTAACTGTATGTCCACGACAAGCTCACCCGGTCATCCATTTCACTGGCATAATAATATGCATTCTCGAGATAATCGAGGGCAGCATCGGCATCATTATTCTCGCTTAGAGCATAATTTCCAAGGCTTTGATAGGCATTTGCCAAAGGGTAAAACAAATCCCTGCTTTCGGCTATTTCAAGGGCCTCATGCATACGTCTAAGAGCCATTTCCGCATCCCCCTGATCTTTGTAAATACCTGCAATATTAAGCAAGGAGTACGCCATATCATCATACTCATTTTTTTCGCGTTGCAAGGCCAATGCCTTTTCGTGGTATTCCAGGGCTTTATCTGGTTCCCCATACCGTTCGTAAATCCAGCCAATGTGATTATACGAAACTGAACTAAGTTCTTTACCGTTATGTTGTTTTTCAAATTGAATAGCTTTTTCAAAATAGGTCAGGGCTTCCGGCAAATGACCAATAAGTTTTAATATGGTTCCATGTAAAGAAAATACATCACCATAATAGAAATTGGGGTAGCTCGTCAGGTTCGATTCCAGGTCTTCAACTTCACGCAATGCAGCTTCTGGTTTGCCTGTTCTGAATAGATATTGGGCTCTGAGGTAGCTTTCTTCCATTAAGCGGTAATTTTCGGTAGCTGGTAATTTAAGTTTTTCGCATTTATGCAGATACTTTCCTGCAGCCGAATAATCGGGCATCTGATAAATACTGAACATATATAACCTGATTAACTGAGTGCAAGCATCGTGAATTGCAACAGGCTCTTTCGATTTTTTTGCTCCAGTCAACGCGGTTTGCGCATACGAAAAAGCGAGATCCGGTTCTTCCGGCTCTGTTTCAGTGTAACATAACGACAGCATCAGGTTGGCAAAGCTTTTTGTAATGGTATAGTATGCATAATTCAATGCTTCATCAGCCCATTCTGCTGCTTCATAATACCTATCCTCATCGTAGTAAATTTGAGCTAATGCCAAACAGACATCAGCGTATTCTTCTTCAAGGAAGTCTTGTTCATCAGAATTTTCAATAATACTTAATGTTTTATTCAGTAGTATTTTAGCTTTTTCATTCTTATTAGTTTCATATAAAATATCAGCGATGTTGATAAGCAATTGCACATAAGTGGGTTCATCTCCTGCAATACGGGCGCATGCCGATAAATACAATAAAGTATCGCAAGCTTGTTCGTAGTTTTTAGCATTGTATAGTTCTTTTGATTCATCATAAATACCACTTACAAATTTTTCGTACCGTGGAAGCCATGTTTTTATGTCAGCATTATAGCTATTTGTGTAAGAGTTAAGAGCATTTGTTTCCATATACAGATAGTTCATAACATCATATGCAACTTTTTCGCCAATCAGGTCGTTACCTCTCCGATACATTGCAATCGCATCGTTGAATAGTGGCATTGCATTCTCATTAATATCCGAATCAATTATCGCAAGGGCAAGCAACATAAGAAAACTGGCGCTGTCGGAAGAAGAAACTGCCTCAGGAAATATTTCTCTGAATAATTGATCTTTGGCCCCGTCAACAAACTTGTTTTCATCATCTAACAGATCACCAAAGCTTCTTGAGTAGAATGATGCATGGTAATCGACAATATTAATTCCCGTTTTTTTGCTCAGCAACACGGCATATTTGTTCTTTCCCAGGTCTTTGCAAACCTTTGCAATATTGATGTATGTATATGAAACGCCATACAAATCTTCAGGCATTTTATCAGCAGCCATTTCAGCCCTCAGCAGAAATTTAAAAGCTTTCTCAGGGTCAGATGCTTTTTCAGTCTGAGCAAGGGTAATATACGATTTTATGGCCCTGTTGTAATCTTCTGCCTCATAATATAAACCGGCAGCTGCGAGCAGATAGGTATTTGCTTTCATTGTGTCGCCGGCATAGCATTCTACTTCGTATAAGCTCCTGTAAATTGATGCTTCTGCACCAGAATCACCTGCTTTATTGTAGTGGTCAGCCAGTGAAAGATATATTGCTGCGGCTTCGTCGTATTGGTTGTTTTCGGTATAATACCCAGCCCTGTTTTTCGAATTAACGAGCAGGTTTAATGTATCGTTTTCTTGCTTGTAACACCATTCCAGACTATCGAATATGCCGATAATAATCCGGTTGTATTTGTCGTAAATTATGTCGGGATTTAAAAATACGGTATCCGTTTTGTAATACTTCAGGTTCTTTTTCAACAAGTTGCAACTCGATTCGTAATTATCAAGTGCGCCTTTCAGATAATTTATCTTCTGAGAGGAATTGTATCTGGCATATTCCAGCAGCTTATCAGCTTCGATGAGCTTATAATAAAAGACTGCGTTGTCGTATGTAAACTGTTTAAAATAAGCTTTCAGGTCGGAACATAGATTCATACTGAATTTACAGCTCAAGTCATCGAAGCTGAAATCAAATTGCTTCAGGAAAACATTATTTGAATTCAAATAAGATTGTATTGCTGTTAAAAAGTTGCCCTGTCCATGATACAGGATTGTTGCCAGTTTATAGAAATCGGATGCATAAGAGGGAATTACACGTTTTGAAATTTCTTCTAGAACTTCAAGCCCTTCGGAACAATATGCAAAGGCCTTCTCAAAATCGCCCTGATAGGTATAAACCTTACAGAGCAAATAGCATAGAAGTGCATATTGTTCGGGATTTTTTGTTTCAGTTTTGCTTAATGAATCATATATTTCTTGCAGTATGGGTTCGAAATAATCATCGTATTTCGTAACTTCATAACTGAAGTATTCTTCGATAAGGGTCAATTTTAACCCTAATGCATTTTGCGGTGATGAAGCAATCAGCTTTTTCCAGTCGTAATAAATGCGAGTCGGAGCCCTTGAATATTTATAGTAATAGAAATCATACAAAACATCCACGTTTGTTTTATATTGAAAAGAATATGCACCAAAGTTTTTTTCAGTTATCAGAATTGAATTTAGTAAAAGCATCTCTGCAGTGTCGTACTTTTCTTCGTTGCGGGAATCAATATATACACGCGCCATGAATAGCAATGCTTGCGCATAGCTGCCTGAATTGAGTACCGATTGCTTTTCGAAAATCGACTTAGCTTTTTGCAACCAGGTTTCCGCATTTTCATAATCTTTATTCCTTAAGTAAACCCTACCGGTTCCAATGCAAACCTGAGCGTAAAGCAACGAGGACTCGCCTTCTTCCGTAGCAGCAAAAAGCAGCAAATCGTCGATTATTTTTTTTGCGTTCGTAAAATCTTCAGCACCGGTGTATGCCAATGCCAGATCGATCTTACAATCGACAAGTTTCTTTTTCGATTGCTTCAAGGTGTTTTCACGCAGGCTCAATTCAGCGTTACCATATTTGACAGCCTCTTTGTTATTCCCTGAAAGCGTATTTACTTCCATGGCTCGGTTCAACAGATACGCATAAACGGTATCGGTTTTTCCAAGTTCTTTTGCTGCTGATTGCAACGCATCTTCTGCATACTCCGCAGCATCGCTATAATACCTTTTGTACTGTAATTCATGTGATAATGAATCTAATTCTTTCCATGTTTGTGCGGTTGATAACTCAGGACAAAGTCCGAAACAAAGCAATAACAGAAAAATGATCGGGCATTTTTTCATGGCAGAGATTTTGGGTTTCCCAAATATAATAAAAACGACTTAAAATGAAAAATTATTAAAACCTATGATCCTCATTATCACAATATCTGGTTCAGTTCGCCAGATTGGATTCAGTAAGCTATAATCTACCACACCCTCCAGTCAAACTCCAGATTCTCCTACCGGCTGGTGAAGCGCTGGCGGCCGTTGGTTGCAGTTGATAATTCAGCTACAAATAATCAGAAAAGTTATCGGGGTTTACAACATCGAATGTGGCATCGGGGTATGCACTATTTTTTGATTATTTTTTTCGAAATACGAGCATCGCGATACATGTATTTACATAAATTCAGGTAGCTAAAATGCATTAATTTTGAAGTCTGACATAGTATAAGATTTTTTATGTCTGTATTATGGTTTGATTAATTTGCAAATTCAATACATCCTGCATTCAAACTCTAAATTCACATACCTACTGCTTGCATTAAAGCAAATTATGGACTAAACACAGCCAAGAATACCTCACTTATTAATAAGCCATTTCCAAAGTGGCACAATGTGTATAACTGTCTCTTCAATAATTTTCTCTTTTTCCTGATAGTCTGTTATTAATAAACTTTCTTTCAGATTGAGTTGTTTCATAGCAGCAAATAAACCATCCACTTCTCTTTTATAGGTTTCGGCATTGTCGATATCACGTAATACATTTATCAGATGAAGTTTGCCCAAAGACTTAATCACCTCCTAAATGCCGCGTAATCTATTTTAAAAGTCCTTTTCTCATTTGTTTTTTTCTATAAATACAAAAAGGGGCATATATATCCCTATAAATAGATACAAATAATTTTTGATTGGCATGTTTTTATAAAACTATTTCAATATGTGAACAATCATTCCCTACCACACCCTCCAGTCAAACTCCAGATTTTCCTGCCGGCAGGTGGGGCGCTGGCGACCGTTGGTGAGACGGTCCACCTCAACGATTACGTAGCTGCGAATTTCGCTCAGGCTTACCTGCTTGTCGCCGTTGGCATCGGCACGCAGGTTGTATAAGCCATCAAGCAGGGCGTAAGTAAACACACCATTATTCCATTGCTCACCTTCAATGGCTTTGCCCACACCGGCTGCTGCCGATATTACCACCGCTCCCGAACCACGGTTCAGGTTGGCAAACATCTCCTGCATCAGATCGAATGAATTTTGCAAACCAATTCTATTCTGTTTGATGGAGTAATTCATCATAGCACTGCGATTGGATGATTCTTTTAGTTTACCGTTTTGTCCACCAGCAAGCAGTACAACAGTGTCTGTTTCTTGCTGTGTATCTTCTTTATCAACCTCACCGCTGTGGCAGGCATCCATCAGCAACAGCTTTTTGCGGGCGGGTATGCCGTCGAGCAAACCCTCGAGTACATCGTAGGATATACCATTGATTGCCGGATTGCTGAAATCGACATTGTGCGATGCAAAGTAAAAATCGAGATTATCGTCGAGCAGTCCGTGTCCTGAAATGTATAATATCACTTCGTCATCTACCTGGCTATTCATGAGTTTTTGCTTCACGGCAATCAGGTTATCGGTAGTGGCTGCGCTATTGAACAAGGTGTCGATATAAATGTTTGCAAAATCACCCTTGCGGTTTTCCGAAAACAGCTTAACCATATCGCGTCCGTCTTTTACGGCATATTTCAGGTTGAACTGCGAATCTTCGTACTCCGAAACACTCACGGCAACGAAATATAGGTCGTGCTTCTCGCTTGTTTTTGGAGTGTAGGTAATTTCAACAGTTTCTTTGTACGACTCCACCCCTTTTTCGTTAAGGCAAGAGACTTGGATTTTGTTATCCCCTTCGTTGAGTTCAATATGCTCTTTAGTTTTGAAAGATTGGAAATTTCCTACGCTAAGGCTTTTACCGGTCATGCCAAACAGCGGCACATCGTTTATCCAGATATTGTAGCGGTCGAGTTTGTATTTGCTGTCGTTAAAGTTCAGGTCTATTTCAATGTCTTTTTCATCTATCTCCGGCATATATTCGAAGTTCTCGATAGCTGTTTCAGGAATATGAAACTCATCACTGAGTTTTTCCTCAGTAAAACCCATTTTTTTCAGACGCTTCAGATAGGCCTGATAATAGGCATCAATGAGTTCCTGCGATGCGTAACCTAACCTTGCCAGCACAATATCAGGGCGGTTGTATTTGAGGTCGAATTGTTCGAAAGGGTATATTTTAAATCCATCACTCCAGCATAATTCCGACACAGCATCTTTTGAACCATAATAATATTTGTCGGGAGTAACAACAATCCATCCATTCTTATTAATGGTTATCAGCGAAGCTATTTCAATTCCTGTTGAAGCGTGCCAAAGTTTACATTTTGCATCTCTCGATGATGTTAGAATGTACTTCCCATCCTTGCTAAATTGTGCTGACAGAATAATGTCGGAGTGCCCTTCTAAGATACGAAGTAATTTACCACTGCTGCTTTCCCAAATTTTGGCAGTATAATCAGGGGTTGCCGTAATAATAAATTTCCCGTCAGGACTAAACTGAGCAGAGCTGGCAGCACCCATTGTGTACAGGAATTTTCCATTTTTACTATCCCAGACTTTGGCAGTTACGCTGCTCGGTTCACCATAATTGATACAGGTATCATCAATGGTAACAATATATTTCCCATCGGGACTGAATTTTGCAGATTTTACAATGTCTGTTTTCATTACCAGGGTAAAGAGAAATTTTCCACTGCTGCTTTCCCATACACGAGTTGTATCCGCACCCGCTGTTACTATAAATATTCCATTCGGGCTAAATTGGGCTGAGTACATTCTGTCGTCGCCAACCAAGTCAGCAAGTAATTTCCAGCTTCCTGTCTCTCTGATTTCTGCTGTTGTAGCGCCATAAGCAATTACTATACGTTTATTGTCGGAACTGAATTGAACAGATGGTTCCTGACTACTGTTTACATCAGAATGCATCAATGTGCAAAGTAAATTTCCGTTACTGCTTTCCCAAATTTTTGCTTTTTCGTCCCTGTCAACAGTAGCAATGTATTTCCCATCGGGGCTGAACTGGGCGTTTGTAACCCAGTTTTCATGCTCATTTAATGAAAACACCAATTTTCCACTGTTACTTTCCCAAATTTTTGCTGTTTCATCCTTTGAAGCTGTGGCAATGTATTTTGCATCGGGACTGAATTCTGACGAATTTACAACATCGGAATGTCCTATCAGATTAAAGATTAGTTTTCCACTACTAAGTTCCCATATTTTTGCGGTTCTGTCATCCGCTGTGGTGATTATCGTTTTACTGTCAGGACTAAACTGAGCTGAGTAAACATTAACCGTTTTTCCCTCCAAATTATGGAGTAATTTTCCACTACTGCAGCTCCAAATCTCAGCTTTCACATCTCCGGCAATTACTATTTTTTCACCATCCGGACTAAATCGAACTGAGTTTACATTATCAAATTTCCCCTCACTGGTATGGAGTAAATTACCGCTGCTGCTTTCCCATACCTCCACAGTAGATCTATCATACGTAACCGAAACTATATATTTCCCATCTGGGCTGTAATTAGATGAATAAAATGCAGTAAAACCACCCAGAACTTTAATTTGTGCTCCGCTTTGAACATCCCAAATTATTGCAGCATCTGTGCAATCTGTTGTTGCAAGAATATATTTCCCGTCCGGACTGAATTCAGATGATTCAATCCGGTTGCAGATACCTTCATAGGTATGGAGCAATTTTCCATTGCTGCAATCCCAAAGCTTGACTGTATTATCCCACGAAGCAGTAACAATTTGTTTTCCATCAGGGCTGAAACACGCAGTTAAAACATAGCTCGAATGTCCTTGAAAAGTTTGAAGCAATTCGCCGTTACCTGTATCGTACAAATAAGCTGAGGTATCGCATGCTGTAACCCAATATTTCCCATCAGGGCTAAATTGGCTAGCTTTAAAACTGCTTGCGCATTCTATCCTTCTAATCAATCTACCGCTACTACTTTCCCAAATCCCCTTTGTTCCATCTTGAGAATCAGTGATAATATATTTTCCATCCGAACTATATTGAGCGGACCAAACTGCTGAAGTATGCCCATCAATGCTCATGAGTAATTTTCCGCTGCTGCTTTCCCAAATTTTCACAGTATTGTCAAAAGAAGCTGTTACAATACTTTTTCCATCCGGGCTAAAATGTGCCTGAGTAACTTTATCAGTATGACCTACGAGTATTAACACCAATTTTCCACTTCGGCTTTCCCATATTTTCGCGGTTCCATCATCCGATGCCGTAACTATATATTTACCATCAGAGCTGAACTCTGCTGTGTTCACATAACTCGTATGCCCTTCAGGTAAACCCAACCTAAGGTTCTGCCCAAATAAAGGCATTAGCAACAACTGCAACAAACTAATGACCACAAAAACCCGTATCATAATTAAACGATTTAATAATTAGCACCTACCACACCCTCCAGTCAAACTCCAAATTCTCCTGCCGGCAGGTGGGGCGCTGGCGACCGTTGGTGAGGCGGTCCACCTCAACGATTACGTAGCTGCGAATTTCGCTCAGGCTTACCTGCTTGTCGCCGTTGGCATCGGCACGCAGGTTGTATAAGCCATCAAGCAGGGCGTAAGTAAACACACCATTATTCCATTGCTCACCTTCAATGGCTTTGCCCACACCGGCTGCTGCCGATATTACCACCGCTCCCGAACCACGGTTCAGGTTGGCAAACATCTCCTGCATCAGATCGAATGAATTTTGCAAACCGATTCTATTCTGTTTGCTGGAGTAATTCATCATAGCACTGCGATTGGATGATTCTTTTAGTTTACCGTTTTGTCCACCAGCAAGCAGTACTGTAGTATCTGCCTCTTGCTGTGTATCTTCTTTATCAACCTCACCGCTGTGGCAGGCATCCATCAGCAACAGCTTTTTGCGGGCGGGTATGCCGTCGAGCAAGCCCTCAAGTACATCGTAGGATATACCATTGATTGCCGGATTGCTGAAATCGACATTGTGCGAGGCAAAGTAAAAATCGAGATTATCGTCGAGCAGTCCGTGTCCCGAAACGTATAAAATCACTTCGTCATCTACCTTGCTGTTCATCAGTTTTTGCTTTACGGCAATCAGGTTATCGGTAGTGGCTGCGCTGTTGAACAAGGTGTCGATATATATGTTTGCAAAATCACCCTTGCAGTTTTCCGAAAACAGCTTTACCATATCGCGTCCGTCTTTTACGGCGTATTTCAGGTTAAACTGAGCATCTTCGTACTCCGACACACTCACGGCAACGAAATATAAGTCGTGCTTCTCGCTTGTTTTAGGGGTGTAGGTAATTTCAACAGTTTCTTTGTACGACTCCGCCCCTTTTTCGTTGAGGCACGACACTTGTATTTTGTTGTGGCCTTCGTTCAACACGATGCGTTCCTTAGTTTTGTACGTATCGGTGTTTTCATTGCGTAGGCTTTTCCCAGTCATGCCAAATACTGGCACATCGTTTATCCAGATATTGTAGCGGTCGAGTTTGTACTTGCTGTCGTTAAAGTTCAAATCAATTTCAATGTCTTTTTCTTCAATCACCGGCATGTACTCAAAGTTTTCGATAGCAGACTCTGGGATATGAAACTCACCGCTAAGCTGCTCCTCGGTAAAGCCCATTTTCTTGAGCCGTTTCTGGTAAGCCCGATAGTAAGCATCTATCAGTTCCAGCGAAGCATAACCCAATCTTTCAAGTACAATATCTGGGCGGTTGTATTTGAGGTCGAATTGTTCGAAGGGGTAGATTTTAGTGTTGTCAACTATCCAATATAGTTTTTCAATTGTTTTTTTAAGCCCAAAGTAATAATTATCATTGGTAACAGCTAACCACCCGTCCTCATTAAAAGCAATAAATCTGGCAATTGGTGTCTTTGATTCAAGATTCCAAATTATAATAGTTCCATCCAACGATGCTGTTATTGCACGTTTTTCGTCCCTTACAAATTCCACAGATTTTACAGCATCTGTGTGCCCATTAAGAGTATATAACAACTCGCCATTTGAAACAGATCTAACTTCTGCATTATTTCCCAATGGATAAATTAGATTTTCACCGTTCTGATCAAAGACAATAAAAGGAATTTGAACTCCTGAAATTGTCCAATTATTCAGATATTGTTCGCCATTCAAAGTCCATGATTTCAAACCGTCATAACCTGAACTAGTTATAATCCTTTGATTATTTGGGCTAAAAATAGCATGATACATTTGCCCCTTACATTTAATTTCACCAAGAATTACACCGCTTGATTCATTCCAAATTTTGGCCGTTCCATCATCTGAAGCAGAAATAATATATTTGCCATCTTGACTGTATGCGGCTGAATTTACCCGGCTGTTATGACCATTCAAAATAAGCTCAAGGTTTCCACTAAGAGTCTCATATATTCGCAATGTATTACCCCAAAAGCCAGTTAATATGCTTTCGCCGTCAGGACTTAAAACAGTTGAATTAAATATAAAATCACTATATGCTTCAGGTAAATGATTTTTAACAATTATCTCCTCTGTTAATGCATCATAAATTATAGCTGTTCCAGTATGATAAACACTTATTATTTTGCTACCTTCAGGACTAAATAGTGGTTTTCCCCAGTCTACATCTACCATTGAATTTCGCATTTTTCCTGAGCATAAATTCCATCTTTTTGTCATCTTATCATTCTGACCCAATGAATATTTCACTTGATAAGTGGCAAGAATTTCCTTTCCGTTGGGGCTTATACTTGCAGAATTGACTTCATTTGTATTGCCTACTAAATGACATATTAAATTACCTTTTTCTGTATCCCAAACGGTGATGTCGTTACAATTTTCAGAATAGGTGAGAAAATATTTTCCTTCTGGATTAAAAGAAGCAAATGTTACCAATCCAATGTATGAGTTCAATAGTAAGTTTCCGTTTGATGCATCCCAAACTCTTACTGTCCCGTCTTCGGATGATGACAAAATTAACTCACTGTTATAGCTGAATGAGGCAGAATGTACCCTGTCTTGGTGACCTTCGATTGTTCTATATAATTCCCCATTTGCAAGATTCCAAATATTTATTGTCCGATCATCGGAAGAAGTTAAAAGAAACTTTGAATCGTGACTAAAAGCGACAGAAGTTATAAAATCATAATGAGAATCCAAGCTCATAATTACTTGACCAAATGCCACATCCCAGATCTTTATGCTTCTATCTTTAGTAAGAGTAGCGATACTTTTGCAATCAGGAGAAATAATTACATCAGAAACAGGTAAATCAAGTTCAAAACTATGAATGATCGATCCTGTGTTTAAATCCCATACTTTAGCAGTATAATCATCCGAAGCACTCACCATAAATTTATTATCTTTACTAATAGCAATAGTTGATATTTCGTCCGTATGACCAGTTAATTGTTTTTTCAGTGCTCCAGTTTCAAGATCGTATATGTGGATGTTATTATCGGTTGAAGAAGTGTAAATACTTTTTCCATCATTGCTAAAAACTACACAAGTTACCTCTCCACGATGACCATAAAGTGTTTTATATAAACTTCCAGATTTAACTTCCCATACTTTCGCTGTACTATCAGCAGAGGCAGTCGCAACATAACTACCATCATGACTGAAATTTGTTGTGTAAATACCATTTGAATGTCCATCGAATCGGTGTATTGCTTTGCCAAGTTTCGAATCCCACAATATTGCTGAGTTATCTATAGAAGAACTAACAATAAATTTCCCATTAGGGCTAAATTTGGCACTAGTTATTCCTCCAGTATGCCCCACCGGCAACCCCAGCCTCACTTCCTGAGAATGCAGCGGCATCAATACCAGTTGCAAAATAAACGTCAATAATAAAAATCTTATCATAGCTATATGTTTTAATATTTCACCACACCCTCCAATCAAACTCCAAATTCTCCTGCCGGCAGGTGGGACGCTGGCGGCCGTTGGTGAGGCGGTCCACCTCGCCGATTACGTAGCTTCGCAGTTCGCTCAGGCTTACCTGCTTGTCGCCGTTGGCATCGGCACGGCGGTTATATAAGCCGTCGAGGAGGGCATAGGTAAACACACCATTGTTCCACTGTTCACCTTCGAGCGCATAGCCCACCCCTGCGGCTGCCGATATTACCACTGCTCCCGAGCCACGATTCAGGTTGGCAAACAGCTCCTGCATCAGGTCGAAGGAGTTTTGCAGCCCTACTTTGTTCGGGTCGCTCGAATGTTTCATCACAGCCCCTTTGTAGGAATAGGTTTTCAGACCGCTTTTTTTGCCGTCGGCAAGCAGCACATTGTTGTCGGCTTCCTGCTGCGTATCTTCTTTATCAACCTCACCGCTGTGGCAGGCATCCATCAGCAGTAGTTTTTTGCGGGCGGGTATGCCGTCGAGCAAACCCTCGAGTAAATCATACGATATACCCTTTATTGCCGGATTGCTGAAATCGACATTGTGCGAGGCAAAGTAAAAATCGAGATTGTCGTCAAGCAGACCGTGTCCCGAGACGTATAATATCACTTCGTCATCTACATTGCTATTCATGAGTTTTTGCCTTACGGCAATCAGGTTATCGGTGGTGGCTGCGCTGTTGAACAAGGTGTCGATAAAAATGTTTGCAAAATCACCCTTGCGGTTTTCCGAAAACAGCTTTACCATATCGCGTCCGTCTTTTACGGCGTATTTCAGGTTAAACTGAGCATCTTCGTACTCCGACACACTCACGGCAACGAAATATAAGTCGTGCTTCTCGCTTGTTTTAGGGGTGTAGGTAATTTCAACAGTTTCTTTGTACGACTCCGCCCCTTTCTCGTTGAGGCACGACACCTGTATTTTGTTTCGACCTTCGTTCAATACAATGTGTTCCTTTGTTTTGTATGTATCGGTGTTTTCATTGCGTAGGCTTTTTCCAGTCATGCCAAATACTGGCACATCGTTTATCCAGATATTGTAGCGGTCGAGTTTGTATTTGCTGTCGTTAAAGTTTAAATCAATTTCAATGTCTTTTTCATCAATCACCGGCATATACTCAAAGTTTTCGATAGCCGTTTCGGGAATGTGAAACTATCCACTAAGCTGCTCCTCGGTAAAGCCCATTTTCTTGAGCCGTTTCTGGTAAGCCCGATAGTAAGCATCTATCAGTTCCGGCGATGCATAACCCAATCGCGCCAGCACAATATCGGGGCGGTTGTATTTGAGGTCGAATTGTTCGAAGGGGTAGATTTGATGATGATTTACAATCCAATAAATATTTTCGACAGCACTTTTTGACCCATAATAGTAGTTATCTTCTGTAAATTGAAGCAGAGAATTATCAATCAAAACCCACTCTACAATAATGTCGTTTGATTTAATATCCCAAAGAATTGTTCTGTTATTTTCATCAGTACTAATAACTCTTCCATCCATTTCATTCCACTCAATTGCTGTTATATATGAATCATGCCCAACCAAATTACTAATTAATTGACCTGAATTCAAATCCCAAAGTCTTATAATCTTATCCTCACAAGTTGTTAACATAATATTTCTATCTTGGTTAAAGTAAATAGACATTACAGGCCCTCCATGTTCATAAGAATGTATTAGTTTTCCTGATTCTACATCCCAAAGTTTTAATGCAAAATCCCTATATGGACTAGTTAGTAATTGTTTTTCTTTGTTAATAAAAGTACATAATTGACCTTTAAAACCATGTAAAAGCTTATTTGTTTTTGATTTATAAACTCTTACACAAGATTCATCTGTACAATAATAATATTTACTGTTTTGTATGAACCCTACAAAAAAAGCATACTTAAAAGTATCAATAGCTTTATTATCAATTACCTGCATTAATTTATTATCCACAAAGATTGTATCTCCTGTCGAACTGAATTCAATATTTTTTCCAGTAAAGCCATTTAATAGTTTCATGTTATTAATATTCCAAACATAAATTGAATCATCTGTTGAGATTGTTGCAAGTATATCGGAATTATCACATGTTACAACTTCATTTAGTGCCGAAGTATGACCTGTCAATGTTCCTAATAACTCATTTCTTTCTAATGACCAAATATTGACAACACCTTCACCTGAAGACGTGATTAGTGCTTTATTGTTTTGAATAAAATCAACAAATTCTATAGTATAATTAATATTAGGTAATTTAAATAAAAACTCACCTGTTAAAGCATCCCATATTTTAATACAACTTATGAAATTACAATTTAAGGTATTAATATCTTCATTATTACATACTTTCCCAACAGTAACAAGCAATTTATCATCTTTGCTAAAACCAGCAAATTGAAAAGATTGCTCTTCGCCCGAAATAGTTGCTATTAAAACGCCTGAAAACACATCCCATAACTCAATTATATTACTTTCGTCTTGACTATAAATCAGAATAAACTACTCCCCATTCCTTAGACCACTTTTTTGTATTCTTAATTGAAATCTTTAAAAGAACTGATGATGATGTAAAAGTAGTGTTAAAAACCGGAAATAACTTGGTAAAGTTATTCTGGTTTTT